>CATJIW010000291.1 GCA_949740745.1 uncultured Lachnospiraceae bacterium
CTTTGTTGTATAGTCTCAAACTTACTTTCCTATCTCCAAAGCTTTCTGGGCCATCAGCTTGATCGCATTCAGCGCCGTTACATTTGCCTCATAGGAACGAGTGGCAGACATGCTGTCCACCGTTTCCTTAAGCGCATCCACATTGGGCAGGTTTACATATCCGTTTTCATCCGCATCCGGATGATCCGGATTATAGACCTTGGTAAGCTCTGTATCATCCTCAATGATCTCGGCAACCCGGACGCCCGTCCGGCTGCTCACGTATCCCTCTCCTTTAGAAACACTTCGGAGGATAGACTGGAAGGAGCTGCCTCCGTAACTTTCCAGCACAACCTCTTTCCTGCGGTAAGTCCCGCCTGACTCGGTACGGGTCGCATTCATATTTGCAATATTCTCTGCAGCCACGTCCATGCGCACCCTCTGGGCGCTCATGCCGGAGGCACAGATATCAAATGAGCTTAAAAAAGCCACTTACGATTCCCTCCTGTCTTTCCTATCCTAAAATCTGACTCACGGCTTCTACGATACGCTCCGCATTGAAGGGCTTCACGATAAAGTCTTTTGCGCCATACTTGATGGCCTCCACGACCATGCTCTGCTGTCCCATGGCGGTGCACATCACGATTCTTGCGTCCGGATTGCCCTCCTTAATCTTCTTAAGGGCCTGAAGTCCGTCCATGTTGGGCATCGTAATATCCATAAACACCATATCCGGCTTTTCCGCATCGTATTTTTCCACGGCTTCCGCCCCGTCCTGGGCTTCCACAAAATCAGAAAAGCCGTTCTTCGTCAGCGTGTTCTTGATCATCATCCGCATAAAGGCTGCATCATCCACTATCATTATCTTTGCCATATCTGTTTCCACCTTTTCTTCGTTTTTTATATAATATATGTAAATTTAATTGCGCTCCGTTTATTCGGCAAGGGCCTGCAGGAGTTCCTCCGCTTCCTCTTCGTCCGGGGATTGTCCCACCATTCCCTCAATCTGCACTGCCAGATTCTTCTTGGACACGCCCATCCGCCCGGTAAACCAGGCCTGGCGTCCCACGTAAAGACTCACGCTGCTGTTCTCCGGCTTGTTCAGGTCAATGATATCTCCCACCTGCAGGCGGTAAATATCATTCAAGTTTAACTGCACCTTCGCCAGCTCCGCCGTGACGGGAAGCTGAGAATACCGGATATTCTCCAGAATAATGTCCTTATTATCCTGATATGCGAAGCCTTTTGCGATATGCTTCCGGCTGTCGATCATGTAGAAGATCAGCTCCAGCAGGGTTCCCGGCATACAGATCCGGATCTTTTCCATAGCCATGCCGGCCACGTCCACATTCAGATGGATGATCGCCACCGCCTCGTCAAGTCCCACGTCCTGCAGCATGCTGGGATTAGGCTCCACCCTGGAAAGCTCAAAGTCCAGATTGATGTAGTTGGAAAAGCCGTCCTTAAGAGCCGCAATAAAATATTTCACGATCCGCTGATACAGCGCCCGCTCCACATCGGAATAACGATAGTCGCTCTCCTCATGGACCACATGGTCTCCGCCTCCCAGCATATGGCTGATCAGCGTCAGGATCAGCCCCGGAGTCACATACATATACATGGCGATATTATTTTTCACCCCGTCCGGCGTCCCCACGTCGATCAGGGTAACATCGTCATTCTCATGAAGGCCGTTCACATATTCATAGTACCGCTTCTCCTGAACATCAAGGACCGTGATATCCGTCATGGCACGGAAAATACCGTTTACCTGAGACGTCAGAATCCTGGCGTAGTTCTCGAAAGAGCTGGTGAGCATCTTCATCCGCTCTTTCGTAAACTTCCTCGGACTGTAGAAATCATACTTATTGTATTTTTTCTCTTCCGCCGGCTGAGCCGCCGCAGGTCTCTTCTCCTCCGCCTTCTGCGCCGCAGGCTTCACCTCTTCGGCCTTCTTCTCCTCCGCCGGAGCGCTGTCGCCGCCCGCCATGGATTTAAGAAGCGCGTCTATCTGATCCTGAGATAATACATCTGCCATCGTTTCGCCACCTTTTCTTCATTCTGCCGAAAATTACCGGCCCGCCTCTCTTAAGAACCCGCTGCGGGAGCCTGCATGCTGGCGCCTCCCTCCGGCGGCGCTCCTCCCTCCACGGGCTCAAAGCCGTCTTCTCCCTGAGAGGCCGCCGAAGGCGTCCCCGTGGTCACCGTAGTCTTATCCGCATTGGCGCCGCCGGAAAACTCCTCATAATAATCATTAAGGGAACGCATCTCGGCGCCTTCGTTAATAAGCAAAAGCTCCACCCGCCGGTTTTTTGCCCTTCCCTCCGAGGTATCATTGGGAGCCACCGGACGGAACTGCCCGTAGCTGATCCCCACCAGCTTCTCCGGCTCGATCACCCCCCGCTCCTGGATAAAGGTAGTCACCTCGGCCGCGCGCATGGCAGAAAGCTCTCTGTCCAGCCTGGCCGCATTCAGTTCATCCACCTTTTCCTGAGCCGTATGGGCCATAATGTCAATCTGGCTGATCTGGTCGGACAGGGGATTGACCACGTCGCAGAATATTCCCAGCACTTCCTTGCCCTGATCTGTCAGCTTGAAATTATCCGGGCTGAAAAAGGTTTTATCCTGAAAGGCGACATAAGTATAGCCGTCGCCGCCGGAAACCGTCACACCCTCAACGCCTTTTTCATTAAGAGCTTCCACCAGCTGCTCGTAGAGCTGCTCAACGGCCAGGGCCTCGATCTCCTCCAGCTCCTCCGGAGTGATCTCCTCAGGATCCAGATGAATCTCCCCGCTGATACTATCCTCTCCTTCCGGCTGGTTAATGCCGATGGATTCCTCAGATGCAGTGGGATAAATGCTCCGGATAAAAATCTTCAGTTTATCCTGATCTATCGTAGACATCGAATACAGCATGACGAAAAAACATAACAGCAGGGTCACCATATCGCCGTAGGTGTCCATCCAGCTGCCGCAGTCCTCGCCGCCTCCGCGTTTTTTCATTCTTTTCCTCCTTCAGAAGATCCGGCGTTCCCTGCCTTCGCAAGAAGCTTCTTTCTGGAACTCTGTTTCAGTGCAGACAGCAGTCTCTCCCTCAGAGTCTGAGGGTTCTCGCCTGCCATAATCGCCAGCACGCCCTCCACGATGGTTGCGCAGTAAAGCTCTTCTTCATCCTGCCGGATCCTCAGCTTCTTCGCAATGGGCTGGAAGAACACGTTGGCCAGGGCGCTGCCGTAAAAGGTGGTAATCAGGGCCACGGACATATCCTGACCCAGAGTAGACGCACCGCCGCCGTCGTCAAAATTCATGCCCTTCAACATATTAATCAGACCGATCAGCGTACCGATCATACCAAAAGCCGGCGCATAGCTGGAGCCTTTCTCATAAAACCCGGCCGCCTGATCATGACGGAGCATCATGGTCTCCATTTCCTTTTCCAAAACCTCCCGGACCTTATCCGGATCGCTGGCGTCCACGATCATCAGGACGCTTCTCTTTAAAAAGGGATTTTTGATCTCCTCCGCCTTCTCCTCCAGCGCCAGAAGACCGCTCTGCCTGGCCACCATGGCCATATCTACCAATTGGTCCACCAGCTTCGGAATATTGTATTTCCCGCCTTTAAACAAAATCCCGATATGCTTGGGGATCGCCGCCAGGGATGACAGCGGATAGCTGGCAATCAGAGCCGCAAAGGTTCCGCCGATAACGATTACAATACTGGGAACATCTACGAAATTCCCCAGCTTTCCCATATCCGTAAACTGGTCGCTGATACCCATAACTGTCAGAACAGCAGCCAATACAAGTCCGATTAACCATGAAGGATCCATCTTTCAATCCACCTCCGTACTTCTCTCACCTAACACTTATTTTACCGTTCCCGAAGAAGCTTTCTCTCCTCCGGAGACACACAGCTATGTAAAAACGCCACGATCTGCTCCTGGATCGATTCCACAGAATCCTTCACCAGATAATACTGCTTGTTATTCAGGAGGATCTTCGTCTCAGGAATCTCCTCAATGCACAAAATCTGAAAATAATTCAAATACCACGTCGTACCGTCCAGCCCAATAACCTTAATCATACACCTTTCTCCCCGAAATGTCCATAGGACTTCCCCATATCCGGACAATTTTTACCCGGAAACGGGGAAGCCATGGATCTAAGTGTTCATGCTGTTAACGCTTCATATTTACAA
>CATJIW010000292.1 GCA_949740745.1 uncultured Lachnospiraceae bacterium
ACCGCTGCGAGCTTTTACAAGCGGAAGCGCGTTTCTGAAAGAAGAAAGCCGATTTCCCTTAAAGCGCCAGCGCCCCCTCCGCCCTTCTTGAAAGCTCCAGATCAATCTTCTTCCGAAGCTCTGCATAGCGCTCCGACTCAAGGGCCGGGTCCTCGGAAAGGACCGCTTCCGCCGCTTCTGATGCCTTCTTTAAAAGATCCGCATCCGTAAAGACATCCCCAATAGAAAATTCCATCAGGCCGCTCTGGCGGATACCGAACATGTCGCCCGGCCCCCGCAGCTTCAAATCCTCCGACGCAATGTAAAACCCGTCATTGGATTTATTCAGAATCTCCAGCCGTTTGTTCTTTTCCTCGTCCCCGGAGGTGTTGACGAAAATGCAGTAGGACTGGTGCGCACCCCGGCCGACCCGGCCCCTCAGCTGATGAAGCCCGGCAAGCCCGAACCGCTCCGCATTCTCGATCAGGATCACCGTGGCGTTCGGCACGTCCACGCCCACCTCAATCACCGTAGTCGAAACCAGCACCTGGACCTCATTTGCCGCAAAGGCCGCCATCCGCCGCTCCTTTTCTGCGGCGCTCATCCTTCCGTGGAGGTACTCCACCCGGACGGAGGGGGGAAGCTCCTGCTGCAGAATCCCGGCATAATCGACCACGTTTTCCCCCTCCGAACGTTCGCTCTCCTCCACCAGAGGACAGATCACGTAGGCCTGCCTTCCGGCCGCCGCCTCCCGCCCGATAAACTTCCAGGCATTGGGACGGTAAGAGGTGTCAACCACGCAGTTCTTAATGGGAAGCCGCCTGGCCGGAAGCTCATCCATGACGGAAATGTCCAGATCCCCGTAGAGGATAATGGCCAGCGTCCTTGGGATGGGCGTGGCGCTCATGACCAGCACATGGGGATCGCCGCCTTTTTGGGAGAACAGCTTCCGCTGGCGGACGCCGAACCGATGCTGTTCGGCGGTGACCACCAGCCCAAGGCAGTCATAAACCACGCTTTTCTGGATCAGCGCATGGGTGCCGATGATCAGATCCGCCTCATGGGAAGCGATCTGCTCCCGGACCAACCGCTTTTCCTTCGCCGTCATGGAGCCGACCAGAAGCACGGCCCGGCACTTTACGTTATGCTCTGAAAACAATTTGGTTACCGATTCGAAATGCTGTCTCGCCAGCACCTCCGTGGGCACCATCATGGCTCCCTGATAACCGCATTCCACGGCAGAAAGGAGTGCCAGGACGGCGACAATGGTTTTTCCCGAGCCCACGTCCCCCTGGACCAGGCGGCTCATCAGACGCTTTCCGCCCATGTCCTTCAAAATATCTCCAAGGGTTTCCTTCTGCGCTCCGGTCAGCTCATATGGAAGCTCCGAAAGAAGCCGTCCGGCCTCGCTTCCCTCCTTCACGGGAAAACCGTTCTCCTTCCGCTCTTCCGTCCCCCGAAGGAGTCTTAAGGCAAGGATGAACAGGAAAAAATCGTCGAACACCAGCCGCTTCCTGGCAGACAGGAGTTCCTGTTCGTCCGCCGGAAAATGAATGGCCCTGAGCGCAAAATTATATTCTGCCAGTGCCTCCTTTTCCCGTACCCAGTCCGGCAGGTAATCTTTCTGAGAAGGGAACGCCTCCAGCGCCCTGGCCACCGCCTTACCAACGGCCTTGCTTCCAAGCCCCGCCGTCAGATTGTAAATGGGCTGTCTGGTATGAAGCAGCTTTTGATACTCCTCAGGCTCAAGGACCGCCGGCTGTTCCATAACGAAGCCGCCGGCATTTTTCACTACCCGGCCCCGGAAGATGCAGCGCCTTCCCGGCTTTAAAGCATTGGCCAGATAAGGCATGTTGAACCAGGCGGCCTTCAGGAAGCCGGAACCATCCGACAGAAGGGCCGTCACCACCTTGACCCTTGCGGTAACCTTCACCTCCGGACGTTTTTTGACTGCGGCCGCCACCGCATAAACTCCCGGCCTTCCAATCTCTCCCGGCCTTACCGGCTCCTCGCAGCAGTCATAATCCCTCGGATAGGCGTGCAGCAGCTCCTCCACCGTTCGAATATTCAGTTTTTCAAAGAGCGCCGCCGTCTTCTCACCGACTCCCTTCAGGACAGTGACCGGATCAGAAAGCCTCATCTTCGGTTCCCTCTCTCCTTCCTCCGACATAGGTCTTCAGGCATTTGCGAAGCACAAACTTAGGAAACTATTCTGGCAGTATGTCCGTCCAAAGCCTGCTGCGCCAGACGTTCCGGCAAGCTTTGAACTTCGCAAACGCCTGACATACATTCATTTTTCTTATGAAATTTTTTATATGTAATAATAATACGAAATAATAATCGAGCAGAGAAGAGTTTCCCCTGCCCGTCCTGCGTTTTTTTGCAGCATTTTTCCTCTGCGCAGGCAGTGCATGAAAAAGAGGGCTGTAAGTTTCGCAGTCCTCTTTCCAGTCAGTTCCCATGCCGTCCAAATCATTTTTATTCTACGGAAATAATATAATAATATATGGGCTGTCCGCCAAAATGAAGCTCGATGTCCACGTCGGGATGGGCCTCCTCTGCTTTTTCCAGGAATGCCTGCGCCGTCTCCTCGTCCACTTCGCTCCCGTAATAAATGCTGATCAGCTCCGAATCCTCGTCCACCATGGCCGCAAGAAGCTGCAGGGAGGTAGGCTCCACTTCCTTCCCCTCTGCCAAAATGGACTTGTCACCGATGCCCATAATATCGCCCTGCCTGATCTCAAACCCGTCCAGAGACGTGTCCCGGACCGCATAGGTCACCTGTCCGGTTTTGACCTTCGCCATCTCCTCCATCATGGCCGCCTTATTCTCTTCAGCCGAAAGCCCCGGAATAAAATTGATGATGGCGGTAATGCCCTGAGGCACCGTCTTAGAAGGGATCACCACGATCTCCTTATCCTCTGTCAGATGCATGGCCTGCTCTGCCGCCAGGATAATATTCTTATTGTTCGGGAAAATGTAGATTGTATCCGCATTTACCTGGTCGATGGCCGTCAGCATATCCTCGGTGCTGGGATTCATGGTCTGGCCGCCTTCGATCAGATAATCCACATTCAGGCCCTTAAAGATCTCATTCAGGCCCTCGCCGATGGAAACTGCGATAAAGCCCACCTCTTTCCTGGGCGCCCCGGCCGCCGCCTTTTTCTTCGCCTCATCCTCCGCCTTCTGTGCCGCCGCCAGCTTCTGAGCATCCTTGATCAGCTTCTCCTGATGCTCCTCTCTCATGTTGTCAATCTTCATTCTGGAAAGGGAACCGTACCCAAGAGCCCTCTGGATGGCCAGACCGGGATCGTTGGTATGTACGTGTACCTTTACCAGATCGTCGTCAGAAACCAGAACAATGGAATCGCCGATGGACTCCAAAAACGCCTTAAAGTCCGCTTCCGTTTCTTCATTATATTCTTTTTCCAGATTGATGATGAACTCCGTGCAATAGCCGAAGGTGATCTCAAAATCATCGGCCTCCGCCTTCACGCCACCGGCCGCCGCCAAAGGCGCGCCCGCATCCAGAGAGACCTCCTTTCCCAGGTAGCCGTCAAAAGCTCCCTTCATCACCTGCATAAGCCCCTGTCCGCCGGAGTCCACGACGCCCGCCTGCTTCAGCACCGGCAGAAGCTCCGGCGTCTGCAAAAGGACCTCGTCCCCGTGATCAATAACCGCTTTCAGGAAGGCTTCCATGTCATCCGTCTCTTCCGCAAGCGCCTCCGCCTTGTCGGCCATCCCCTTCGCCACCGTGAGAATGGTGCCCTCCTTCGGCTTCATGACCGCCTTATAAGCCGTCTCCGTCGCCCGTCTGAAAGCTCTGGCCAGCACCTTCGTATCAATGACCGTTACGGTTTTGATCTCCTTGGTCAGCCCTCTGAAAAGCTGGGACAGGATCACGCCGGAATTTCCCCTGGCGCCCCGGAGGGAGCCGGTGGAGATCGCTTTCGCCAGGGACTCCATGGTAGGATCCGCAAGCGCCTGTACCTCTTTGGCCGCAGACATGATCGTCAGTGTCATATTGGTGCCC
>CATJIW010000293.1 GCA_949740745.1 uncultured Lachnospiraceae bacterium
TCGTCGTGGTCTTTCCTTCGCCTGCGGGAGTCGGGTTGATGGCCGTCACCAGGACCAGCTTACCGTCCTTCTTGTCAGACTCCTTCAATAAATTGTAATCAATTTTGGCCTTGTACTTTCCGTACTGCTCCAGATACTTCTCGTCGATGCCGGCTTTCGCGGCAATCTCCGTGATCGGAGACATGGTGCTTTCCTGTGCGATCTCGATGTCTGTCTTGAATCCCATAATGTTACCCTCCTTGGAAAATTATATTTCCTGCCCTTTTCCAGCTCAGACAGGGAAGCTTTCGCTTCCTCCCGCGTCCCTGCATATGAAAAGGGCAGTATTCACATAATGAAATACTGCCCAGACGGTCGGCTTTTTATGGTTCCGGTTCCACTGTGGTACTCCACAATTATCCGTCAGTCCCCGGAACTTCTTTCTGACAGGTTTATCATAACGCCTGCGGCGGCGTTTGTCAATCGCTAACTGAAATAATTTTAATATGCCTTCCCCCAGTAGACCAGCTTTTTCGCCGGCTTCCCGCAGACAGGACACACGTCCCCGAGAGATTCCTGCTCAAAGGGCATACAGCGGGAGGTCGCCGTGGTGTCCTCCTTGATCTTTAATTCGCAGGCCTCGCTGCCGCACCACATCATCTTTACGAATCCGGGCTTTTCGGCCACGATCTCCTTGAATTCGTCGTAGGTCTCCGCCTCATAGGTATGGGTCTCCAGATGCTCCTTTGCCCTGGCAAGCATGTCGCACTGAATCGCTTCCAGGATCTGAGCCGCCCTTGCTCCCAGCTCATCTAAGGAAACAACCGTCTTTTCCCTGGTATCCCGGCGCACGATCACGGCCTGGTTCTGCTCCAGATCCTTGGGCCCGATCTCCACGCGGATGGGAATCCCCCGCATTTCCTGCTCGCTGAATTTCCAGCCGGGGCTCTTGTCGGAGCCGTCCAGCTTTGCCCGGATCCCCGCCGCCTTCAACGCCTCGCACAGCTCATGCGCCTTCTCCATAACCCCTTCCTTCCTCTGGGAGATGGGAATGACCATGGCCTGGACGGGCGCAATCCTGGGCGGAAGCTTAAGGCCGCTGTCGTCGCCATGTACCATGATCAGGGCGCCGATAATCCTGGTGGACAGGCCCCAGGAGGTCTGGTGCACATATTGAAGCTGATTTTCCCTGTCGGAATACTGAATGTCAAAGGCCCTGGCAAAGCCGTCTCCAAAATTGTGGCTGGTGCCCGACTGAAGCGCCTTCCCGTCATGCATCAGGGCCTCGATGGTATAAGTGGAATGGGCTCCCGCAAATTTCTCCTTATCAGTCTTCTTCCCCTTCACCACGGGAATCGCCAGGATCTCTTCGCAGAAATCCGCATATATGTTCAGCATCTGGATGGTCCGCTCCTCGGCCTCCTCGGCTGTCGCATGAGCCGTATGTCCCTCCTGCCATAAAAACTCGGCGGAGCGGAGGAAGGGACGGGTGGTCTTTTCCCAGCGGACCACGGAGCACCACTGATTGTACAGCTTCGGCAGATCCCTGTGGGACTGAATGATTCTGGAATAAAAATCACAGAAGAGCGTTTCGGAGGTGGGCCGCACGCAGAGCCGCTCCTGAAGGGTTTCCAGCCCTCCCTGGGTCACCCAGGCCACCTCCGGCGCAAACCCCTCCACATGGTCCTTTTCCTTCTGAAGCAGGCTTTCCGGAATGAACATGGGCATATACACATTTTCCACTCCGGTCTCTTTGAAGCGCCGGTCCAGCTCCTTCTGGATGTTCTCCCAGACCGCATAGCCGTCAGGCCGGATAATCATACATCCCTTGATATTCGAATATTCCACCAGCTCGGCTTTTTTCACCACATCTGTATACCACTGGGCAAAATCCTCATTCATGGAAGTAATGGATTCCACCAGTTTCTTTTCCTTTGCCATGTCGTTCTCCTTTCGGCCCTTTCTGCTTCAGGCCCCTCCTGTCTTTTCAAATACCAGCTCCACTCCGTTCATGCTCATATGAAGCTTTCCGGAGGTGTCAATCTGAACCGGCTGAACATCTCCCTCCACGTCCAGATAATAAACGCCGCTTCCGGCCTCATCCCTCCGCCAGGTTCCGTTTCCGACCTGCCCCACCATATCAAGATGCAGGCTTCCCGACGGCTGGCAGTCGATCATCATGGCCGCTCCCGGCATCCCGCTTAACTCCAGGAACTGATCCATGGAAATATCCATCCCTCCGGTGGACACCAGGACTCCGTGCCAGACGCCCACGATGGCCGATTCCATATTTTCCCGCTGGCTCTTATCCAGCTGCAGCTGGACATATTCCTCCCGCTTCTCCCGGATCGCCTGCTCAATCTGAGCATAATCTCCGTTCAGGGTATTCAGCGCACTGTCAAAGACCAGAATCGCCGCCTCGTAATTCTCGTCCGTGCCAATGGCCGCTTCCGCTCTGGCCAGAATGTCCTGTTTATATTTTTCGCTGTAGTCTTTTAACGCCGTCTCCAGTTTGTCGTTTCCTGCATTTTCCTGAAGCCCCTTCCGGACCGTCTCCAGCGCTTCGTAATAATTGTTCTGGGAGGCCCGGTCCGCCGCCTCCTTCAAAACGGCGTCGATCCCATGCTGCTTTTGCTCTGCCAGAAGCTCCTCCAGACGGCTGTTAAGCGCCGCATCTCCCGCAAGGACCTCCAGTCCCTCTTCCACAAGGGCGATGGCAGAATCGTAATCCTTCACTTCCGTATAGGCCTCTGCCTCTGCCAGAAGCTTTTCTTTATACTTCGTTTTCGCCGTCTCCAGCTTTTCCATGGCCGCCTGGTAATTGGCATCTGATTCCGCAACCTCGCCGTACAGCCGGATGGCGTCCTCATATTCCTCCTGTCCCATGCACTGCTCCGCCTCTTCAAAGGCCTCCCTGGAATCGCCCAGCTCCCGGACAAACTCCAGCGCATCCTCCACGTGCGGATCGTCCCAGAAATCCTCGATCCCCTTCAGATGACGCTTTACCGTAGAGTAATCCATGGTCCCGGCAGCGAATTCCTCCTTCAGGGCGTCCACGGCATCCCGGAGGATCTCGTCGGCCTTCTCCTGCTTCTTCTCGTTATCCCGGAACCGCTCCTCATACAATGCACAGGCCGCCGGCCAGTCTCTGTCTTCCACGCATTGCTTCAGCTTGTTTTCCGGACTAAGCAGCAAAAACACCAGGACGGCAACCGCCGCCGCAAGCGCCACTGCGATACAGGACAGGGTAATGATCAGCGCCTTCTTTTTCTTAGACGGCTTCCCCCCGGCTTCCTGCCCACAGGGAGGCTGTTCAAAGGAAGACTGCTCATATGGGAACCGGCCATAAGGCGGCTGAACGCCGGCCCCCGCCTGCTCCCGGCCGTCCTGCGCAAAAGAGGGCGGGACCTGACCGTTTCCATAAGATGCCGGCCCGGCCGCTTCCGGCATTTCCAGGATCAATTCGTCCTCCATGTTTTTCATGATCTTCTTTTCCAGATCGGAAAGCGCCGGTCCTTCTCCGGGCTCCTGACCGGAAGAATCCCCGTCTCTCTCTCCGGACGCTGCAGGCTCCGGCACCTTCTCTAAAACGACGGTGTTTTCCTCATCCAGCTCCGGCTTCTCTTCCGGATCGGAAACCGCCTCCCGCACCGTCTCCCGGCTTTCCGGATCCCCGCTGGCTTCCTCGTACACAGGGGTTCCGCAACTGTCACAAAACCGATCCTCATCTCCAAGCTTTTTCCCGCAATTGCTGCAATACATCCCGGACTCCTTTCTGCTGCGCAGTACCCTTTTTCCTATTATATGAAAGCCTATAAATACACGAAACTTCTGTATCTATAGGCTTTTCGTTTCTATCATTTTATTATAAATCCGCACATCCTGCGTCGAAAAACGCACCGCAAACGTTACCTCTGCAGCCGGCTCGGCCCAGGCAGCCTCACGGCACACAAGGTATCCTGCTTAGTGCTGCTCCATTCCTGGCCTGACACGGTTCA
>CATJIW010000294.1 GCA_949740745.1 uncultured Lachnospiraceae bacterium
AGATAGAAGCCAAAAGGCTTTTGTAAAGGAGGAGATATGATGACACCTTATGAGAGAATCAAAGCGATGGTAAAGGGGGAGCCGGTGGACCGGCCCGGTGCGAGTGCATGGAAGCATTTTCATGAAGAGGACCGGGTGGTCTCTGACCTGGTGAAAAAGACCATTGCCTTTGAGGAGCAGAATGAATGGGATTTTGTGAAGGTTATGGCAAACGGCGTCTATGTCCAGGAGCAGTACGGAGCCGAGATCCGGTGGTCCAGGGACGGCGTGGAATTTCCGACGACCTTAAGAAGGGTTGTCAACAGTCCCAGGGGATTCCGGGAGCTGAAGCTTGTGGACGTGACCACAGGCCCTGTCCGCAGAGAGGTGGAGGTTGTCAAACGGCTCATGGAGCGTTATGGCGGGAAGGTCCCGGTGACGGCGACGGTATTTACGCCCCTGACTTATGCACAGGAGCTTTATAACGGCTTCCAGAACCCTTATCCCTTCGTGGATCTGGTGCGCCATTACGGAGAGGATCTGAAGGAAGGGCTCAAGGTACTGACAGAGCTTACCGGAAACATTATCGAAGAGTTCGTAAAGGCGGGCGTGGACGGCTTCTTTTATTCCACCCAGTTCGGGAACGGGCTGCAGATGACGCCGGAGCTTTACGAGGAGTTCGGAAAGCCTTCGGATCTGGAGGGCTTTGCCCCTGCGGTGGGAAAGACCTGGTTTAACATCCTTCACATTCATGGGGACGACGACCTGTTCTTTGACCAGTTCCTGGACTATCCCTTTGAGGCCTTCAACTGGCAGTCCACGATTTCCAATGTGTCCCTGGCGGATGCGGCGGCAAAAACGGACAAGATCCTGATCGGCGGGCTGGAGCGGGAATATGACTTCCGCATTGAGGACAGGGATCAGCTGAAGGAATCCGTTTTAAACAAGGTAAAGGCGGCGGCAGCCGCAGTGCCCAAAAATCGTCTGATCCTGGCGCCCGGCTGCGCCCTTCCCAACGACGTGCCGGAGTTTCGGTTCAATGTGCTGAAGGAAGCGGTGGAGGAGCTTTATGGTTAACCTCGTGATCATCGGCGCAGGCGACATTGCCCGCAGGCGTCACATTCCGGGGATCCGGAAGGCGGAGCATGGACGGCTTTTCGGATTCTGTAGCAGGAACCTGGAGCGGACAAGAGAGCTGGCGGCGCAGTACGGGGTGAAATGCTATGGGAGCGCGGAGGAGATCTGGGCGGATCCGTCGGCGGATGCCGTCTTGATTTCCACGCCGCCGGCCTCCCACGAAGCCTTGGCCGTGAAGGCCCTGGAGGCGGGAAAGCATGTTCTCCTGGAAAAGCCCATGACGCTCCGGGAGGAGGCGGCGGAACGGATCCGGGAGGCTTCCCGTCGTTTCGGGGGGAAGCTGATGATGCTCCATGTACAGCGCTTTTACGGGCCGCACAGAAAGGCGAAGGAGCTTTTGGAGCAGGGGGAGATCGGCAGGCTCCTGTCCTGCCGGACCTTCCTCGGGAACGGAAATATGCACCGGACGGGGGGGCTTCCCCCTTCCTGGCAGGATACGCTTTTTGACGTGGGAATCCACAGGATCGACCTTATGCGTTATCTGGCGGGGGCGGAAGCAGAACGGGTCTTCTGCCACAGGAGCAGCCTGCTGGGGCTTCGGGGCGCCGGAGAAGAGGCGCCGGCGGAGGATCATGTGATCGGGATCTTCCAGTATGAAAACGGCGCAGTCGGGACTTTGATCTCTTCCCGCTGTTCCTGCGGCGAGGACCGTTCTACGGAGCTTTTCGGGACGGAGGGGAAAATCGTCACCTACCGGGACGGCCACGGCCTGATTCTGGAAAAGCGGAACGGGGAACGGGCGTTTTTCGACTTTCCGGACGGGCTGGATCAGAAGGAGCTGGAGCTTACGGATATCCATGAACAGTTCTGCCGCTGCATTGAGGAGGATACGGAGCCGCCGGTGACGGCGGAGGACGGGCTGGCATCGGTGCGCCTTGCGGCGGCCCTTGAACGGTCGGACCGGGAAAAGCGGTGGGTGGAACTGTAAAAGAACCGGAGGCCTGAAAAGACGGAGGCTGGATATCAAGAGTTGTTTTGTTGGTTCGGCGGTGTCTGCGGAGAGCGGATGCCGCCTTTTTGTCGTGCAGAAAGCTCCGTTCCCTGTATGACAAAAGCTTTCTCCCTAAATTTGTTATTTTTCTGTAAGATACAAGTGTATTAATTATATTGTTTAATAGTGAAAACAACACAAGATAAGTTTTTGAAAAGTATTGACATGGTATAGGGCGTGATGTATAAATAAAGCAGACACAGAGGAAAAGTGTACAAATAGACCAGAAAAGATACGAATTTGAGGAGGGAAGGTGATAAAACCGTACAAATTGTTCTTGTGTCCCGGCTCAAAAAGCATTACAATGGAAGGCAGACAAGAAACAGAGCAGGAGAGGAACAGGAAAGAGACGGGGAGACCATGGCGAAATATCAGATGCTGGCAGAGTGGATCAGGGGAAGGATTGAGGAGGGCGTATTTGTTCCCGGAAAGAGGCTTCCATCGGAATTAAAGCTTCAGGAGCAGTTTTGTGTGAGCCGACAGACGGTGCGGAAGGCGCTTTCGGTGCTGGAGGAGGAGGGAGTCCTTAAGAGCCGCCAGGGAAGCGGGACCTATGTGGTGGATAAAGAGGCGGAAGAGAGGCAGAAGGGCCGGCGGATCGCCGTGGTTACCACTTACGTGGATAACTATATTTTTCCCGGCATTCTCCGGGGAATCGAGCACACGCTTTCCGAAGCGGGATTCCAGATGCAGATTGCCTTTACCGGAAACCGGCTCAGCCGGGAGGCGGCGGTCCTTAAGGATCTGCTTTCCCAGGAGCTTCGGGGGCTGATCATTGAGACGACCAAAAGCGCCCTTCCCAATCCGAACCTGGATTTGTACCGGGAGCTGAAGGCAAGGGGAATTCCCATCGTGTTTATAAACAGCCGCTACCCGGAGCTTTCGGACTGCCCCATGGTGGCCCTGCAGGATGAAATGGCGGGCTACGCCGCAGTAAGGCATCTGATCGCCTGCGGCCACAGAAGGATCGGAGGGCTGTTCAAGTCGGACGACGGGCAGGGGATCCGGCGCTATCAGGGCTTTATGAGGGGGCTTTGGGAGGCGGGGATCTATGACCGGGAGGGAAGCGTGGCATGGTTCGACACGGAGGACGCTTCTGATTTTTCACGGATGGAGCAAAAGCTCCTGGAACGTTTCAGAGCATGCAGCGGCATTCTCTGCTACAATGACAGCGCGTCTCGGGAGGTACTGGAGCTGCTGCAACAAAACGGGATCCGGGTGCCGGAGGATCTGTCTGTCGTAAGCGTGGATGACACGGAGCTGGCCCTTCTCGGAAACGTGGGGCTGACCTCTGTCTGCCATCCAAAAGGAAGGCTGGGAAAGGAGGCGGCCAGGGAGCTGCTTTCCATGATCCGAAGCGGCCTTCCCGGAACAGATCATGAGTTTGAGGCCCGCCTGGTGGAGCGGGATTCGGTAAAGAAGCTTTAAAAAGCGTTTTTGTAGTTTTAATTGCAGTTTCAATAAATGAGGAGGAAACACATTATGAAAGCATATCAGTTTTGGTTTGCGACCGGTTCGCAGGATCTTTACGGGGATGAATGCCTGGCCCATGTGGCGGAGCATTCAAGGATTATCGTGGAGCGGCTGAACCAGTCCGGCCTGCTTCCCTGCGAGGTGGTCTGGAAGCCTACGCTCATTACCAACGAGCTGATCCGGAAAACCTTTAACGAGGCCAATGCCGACGAATCCTGTGCCGGCGTGATCACCTGGATGCACACCTTTTCTCCGGCAAAGTCCTGGATTTTGGGGCTTCAGGAGTACAGAAAGCCGCTTTTGCACCTGCACACCCAGTTCAATGAGGAGATTCCTTACGATACCATCGACATGGATTTCATGAATGAGAACCAGTCTGCTCACGGCGACCGGGAGTACGGCCACATCGTGACCCGCATGGGAATCGAGCGGAAGGTGATCGTGGGCCACTGGGCCGACGAGCGGGTGGTCAGGAGGATTGCCTCCTGGATGCGGACGGCCATCGGCATCATGGAGAGCAGCCACATCCGGGTGGTCCGGGTGGCGGACAACATGCGGAACGTGGCCGTGACCGAGGGG
>CATJIW010000295.1 GCA_949740745.1 uncultured Lachnospiraceae bacterium
CAAGAGCTTTGAGCTTACCCGCCGGTGGAATACGGTGGCCGTGGTGACGGACGGCACGGCAGTTCTGGGCCTGGGGGACATCGGGCCGGAAGCGGGAATGCCGGTTATGGAAGGAAAATGCATTCTGTTCAAAGCTTTTGGAGACGTAGATGCGGTTCCCTTATGCATCCGGAGCAAAAATGTGGACGAGATCGTAAAAACCGTAAGCCTTCTGGCGGGAAGCTTCGGCGGCATTAACCTGGAGGATATTTCCGCTCCCCGCTGCTTTGAAATCGAAGAGAAGCTGAAGAAATGCTGTGACATTCCGATTTTCCACGACGACCAGCATGGGACGGCGGTGATTACCCTTGCGGGGCTGATCAATGCCTTGAAGGTCGTGGGCAAGGAGCTGGAGGAAATCAAGATTGTAACGTCAGGCGCAGGAGCCGCCGGGATTGCAATTATCAAACTTCTTATGTCCATGGGGTTAAAGAACGTGATTATGACAGACCGGAAGGGCGCCATCTACGAAGGCCGGGAGGGCTTAAATGAAATCAAACAGGAGATGGCAAAGATTACGAACCTCAATCATGAAAAAGGGACCCTGGCAGAGGTAATCCGGGGAGCAGATGTATTTATCGGCGTGTCCGCTCCGAAAACCCTGACGCCCGACATGGTGAAAACCATGGCGAAGGATCCGATTATTTTTGCCTGCGCAAACCCGACTCCTGAGATTTTCCCGGAGGAGGCCATCGCGGCCGGCGCGGCGGTGGTATCTACGGGACGGTCGGATTTTCCGAACCAGGTAAACAACGTGCTCTGCTTCCCTGCATTATTCAGGGGCGCGCTGGATGTGCGGGCGTCGGAAATCAATGACGAAATGAAAGTGGCGGCGGCCTACGCCATTGCCGGCCTGGTGGATTCCACGGAGCTGAGCGCCGAATACATTCTGCCGCAGGCATTTGATCCCAGGATCAAGGATACGGTGGCGGCGGCAGTTGCAGAAGCGGCCAGAAAGACGGGCGTCGCCAGAATCTGACAGGGCAGACGCCGGGGGGATAAGGGAGTTTTTATAAAATACATGTTATTCGGGAAAAATGAATGAACCAGACAAAAACGGAGGATGTCAAACGATGAACACAGAAAAGAAAGACTTTCGGACGGAGGAGGATTCCATCGGAACCAAGGCGGTTCCTGAAGACGTATATTATGGGGTGCAGTCCCTTCGCGCCGCAGAAAATTTCCGCATTACGGGACTGAATATGCATCCGGAGATAATCAACAGCCTTGCCTATATCAAGAAGGCGGCCGCCATTACAAACTGCGAGGTCGGAATTCTGGACAGGAAGATCGCCGACGCCATTGCGAAGGCCTGCGATGAAATCCTGGCGGGAAAAATGCACGAGGATTTTATCGTCGATCCGATCCAGGGCGGAGCCGGCACCTCCATCAATATGAATGCCAACGAGGTAATTGCGAACCGGGCCATTGAGATTTTGGGAGGACAGAAGGGAGAATATTCTATCGTGAATCCCAATGATCACGTAAACTGCGGGCAGTCCACCAATGACGTGATACCGACCGCCGGAAAAATGACCTCTCTCCGTCTGCTGAAAAACCTCAAGGACGAGCTGCTCAGGCTCCACAAGGTCCTGGTGGAAAAGGCAGAGGAATTTGACGACGTGATCAAAATGGGGCGTACCCAGATGCAGGATGCGGTGCCGATCCGCCTGGGGCAGGAATTCAGGGCTTATTCCGTTGCGATCATGCGGGATATCAGACGTATGGATAAGGCGATGGAAGAAATGTGTTTCCTGAACCTGGGAGGCACTGCGGTCGGAACGGGAATCAATGCGGACCCGGCTTATCTGAAACGGATCGTTCCCAATCTGGCGGAGCTGTCCGGCATGGAACTGGTGCAGGCTTTTGACCTGATTGATGCCACGCAGAATCTGGATCCCTTTGTCGCCGTGTCCGGCGCCATCAAGGCCTGTGCGGTTACCTTGTCGAAGATTGCCAATGACCTCCGTCTGATGTCCTCCGGGCCGAGGACCGGATTTGCGGAGATCAACCTGCCCGCAAGACAGAACGGCTCCTCCATCATGCCCGGAAAGGTGAACCCGGTCATCCCGGAGGTGGTCAATCAGGTGGCCTTTAACATCATCGGAAACGACGTGACCATCACCATGGCGGCAGAGGCAGGACAGCTGGAGCTGAATGCTTTCGAGCCCATTATTTTCTACTGCATGTTCCAGTCCATTGATACTCTGGCTTATGCGGTGCAGACCTTTGTCGATAATTGTGTTATGGGCATTACGGCCAATAAAGAAAGATGCCGTTCCCTGGTGGAGAACAGCGTTGGGATTATTACGGCCATCTGCCCCCATGTCGGATACCGGAAGGCGGCGGAAATAGCAAAGAAAGCAATGAAAACAGGGGAATCCGTCCGCTCCCTGATTTTGCAGGAGCAATTACTCACCGACGAGGAGCTGGATAAGATTTTGGAACCGGTACATATGACAGAGCCCGGAATTTCTGCCAAGGAGCTGCTGTTAAAAAAGAAGCAGTAAGGCGGAAGCGGGAAGAAGGAAACGGGAAAGCGGAAACAAAAAAACAGAAACAAACAACCAGAAATAGGGAAGCAGGAGGAGGTCAGGCCGTGCGAGAGATAGAGGTAAGCAGGATCACGGACGTCGTAGAAAGGCTCTGCATCGAAGCCAATGAGCATCTGCCGGAGGACGTGAAGTGCGCAATCAGAGAATGCCGCAGATGCGAGGACGGAAAAATCGCAAAGGGAGTCCTGGATAACATTATCGAAAATTTTGAGATTGCGGACCGGGAGTGCGTGCCGATCTGCCAGGATACCGGCATGGCCTGTGTATTCCTGGAAATCGGGCAGGACGTACACCTGACAGGCGGCAGTCTTGCGGATGCGGTTGACGAGGGCGTGCGCCGCGGATACGACAAAGGGTACCTTCGGAAATCGGTGGTAAAGGATCCGGTGCGCCGGGGGAACACGGGAGACAACACTCCTGCAATGCTCTACACGGAGATCGTTCCCGGCGATCAGGTCAGGGTGACGGTGGGACCGAAGGGCTTCGGAAGCGAAAATATGAGCCAGATCCGGATGTTTAAGCCGTCCCACGGCCTTCAGGGAATCAAGGACTTTATTCTGGAGGTAGTAGAGACTGCGGGGCCGAACCCCTGCCCGCCCATGGTAGTCGGCGTGGGGATCGGCGGGACCTTTGACAAGGCGGCCCTTCTTGCGAAGAAAGCATTGATGCGGCCCGTTGATTCCTCCAATCCGGATGCCTTTTATGCAGATCTGGAAAAAGAAATGCTGGAGAAGATCAACCAGTCGGGGATCGGGCCGCAGGGCTTCGGAGGAAGGACGACGGCCATCGGGCTGAATATTGAAACGCTGCCGACTCATATTGCAGGCATGCCGTGTGCGGTCAATATCAACTGCCATGTAACACGTCATAAAACGGAGGTGATCTGAGATGGCGGCAAGGAAGCTTACACTGCCGCTCACGAAAGAGCTGGCAAAGACACTGCACGCAGGAGACAGCGTGCTTGTAACCGGAACAATCTATACATCCCGTGACGCAGGCCATAAGCGGATGTGCGAGGCCCTGGCAAGGGGGGAGGAGCTCCCCTTTGATCCGGCAGACGCCACTATTTATTATGTGGGGCCGACCCCGGCCAAACCGGGACAGGTCATTGGTTCCGCAGGGCCGACCACAAGCGGACGCATGGATGCCTATGCGCCGACGATGATGTCCGCAGGCGCAAGGGGCATGATCGGAAAAGGCGCCCGCCTTCCGGAAGTCATTGACGCAATAAAACAGCACTCCGGCGTTTATTTCGGAGCCATCGGCGGAGCGGGAGCCCTTCTCGCAAAATGTATTAAAAAAGCAGAGCTGATCGCCTATGAAGACCTGGGTGCGGAAGCTCTGAGAAAGCTCTATGTGGAAGATATGCCCTTAGTCGTTATCATTGACAGCGAGGGAAATAACCTGTATGAGAGCGGCCGCGCCGCTTATCTGGAAGAACACAGAGGATGATTTTTCCGCATTGATTTTGTCCGGCGCCATAAGCAGGCTTTGACTGCAGATGCAGTCAGAGTCTGCTTATGTTTTCTTCTAAAAATTTTTGAGGGGGGAGAACCGATGTTTTTCCCCCGGAATTTGTGATATACTTATAAGCAGAAGAAAGCTAAAAGATAAGAATACCTCCGAAAGGACATGGCTTTGGAGGGAGAAGGAAGGAAATCGGCGATGGGAAATTATTTAAATCCGGGCAACCATGGGTTTGCCGGAATTCGAAATGATCTCTATGTAGACAAGTCGGGACTGGTCGGGCTGATCAATCAGACAATCGATACACCGAGACGTTTAACCTGTGTCAGCAGGCCGCGCCGCTTCGGAAAATCTTTTGCGGCTAAAATGCTGTGCGCCTATTACGACAAGACCTGTGATTCGGCCGGACTTTTTGATGATTTGGAGATTGCCAATGCCGGAGGATATAGGGAACATTTGAATCAATATGATGTGATCTATCTGGATATGACGGAGGCAATCGGGGAAGCTTCTATTGCAGAAGTGGTTCCCTATATCCAGCGAAATGTACTTAGGGAGCTTTCTGAGCAGTATCCGGAGCTCGTGCCTGCAGAGGGGTTTGCGGCTACGATGGCAAATGCGGCAGAAATATCGGGGAACCGATTTATCATGATCATTGACGAATGGGACGCTCCGATTCGGGAGGCAAAGGGGAAACCCTCTCTGCAGAGAAGATATCTGGAATTTTTGCGTTCTCTGTTCAAAAACAGCGGCATGACAGATAAAATATTTGCAGCGGCGTACATTACCGGGATCCTTCCTATTAAAAAGGATGGTTCCCAGTCAGTTATATCGGATTTCCTGGAGTATTCCATGGTAAAGCCCCGGCAGTTCGGAAAATATGTGGGATTTACCGAAGACGAGGTGAAGAGGCTTTGCGGGGATCACGGTATTGATTTTCAAATGATGAAGCAATGGTATGACGGATATTCTTTCCGGGAGCTTAAGTCTGTTTATAATCCTAATTCTGTCATGAAAGCGATTTACAACGACGATTTTGATTCCTACTGGACTCAGACCTCTGCCGCAGAAAGCCTGATGGGGTATATCGGCCTGGATTTCGACGGGTTGGGAAAAGTGGTTTCGGAGCTGATCGGCGGCGTGGTGGCGAAGGTGGATACAAAAGGCTTTGCAAACGATCTGGAAACTTTTCGGGACAGGGACGATGTATTGACGCTGTTGATCCATCTGGGATATCTGGCTTATAATGAAACGGCAGAGCGGGTGTATATTCCCAATGAGGAAATCCGTCTGGAATTTGTCAGGGCCATCCGGCAGGTAAGGCGGGACGACACGGTCCGGCGGGTGCGGGAGAGCGGCCGGCTCATTGAAGATACGATCCGTGGGAAGGAAGAGGCTGTTGCAAGCCAGATTGAGAAAATCCATGAGGAGGAGGCTTCTCTGTATTATAATAATGAACAGGCGTTGCGAAGCGTGATTAAGCGGGCTTATTTCAGCTATGGGGATGAGTATGTGATGTTTGAGGAATTGCCGGCAGGCGCGGGCTGTGCGGATATTGTATATTTGCCGAAAAGGGATTCCGTGCTGCCTGCTCTGGTGGTGGAGCTGAAATGGAACCAGTCAGCAGAGAGCGCTCTGGAACAGATCCGGGGCAGACGGTATCCTGATGCGCTCCGGGGATATGGCGGCGACCTCCTTCTGGTGGGAATCAGCTATGATAAAAAAGCCCCTGCGGGAAAACGAAAGCATCAGTGCAGGATTGAGCGTTTTTTGAGGGAAGCCTGTGGGGCAGAAGAATAAAATTGTAATTTTACCTGTGGTTGTTGGCGTGGTATGTATAGGAGCCGTATATTGAGTAATAAGGATGGGAGAATGGTGTTTTTGAAATCTCTGCGGCAGACGGAATTTTCGGGGTAATGATTATTGTATGGCCGCTTATTCATAAAAATGACCGTTTATCCCTGTGAGCTGGGAATCATTTGGCTTTTCTGGTATGATGAAATTATAAAAGAGGAAGGGGGGAGGCGGTCATATGGCTAAATGGAAAAAAATAATGTTAATGGTATGTGTACTATGTACAATCGTTTTTTTTGTTTGGCAAATTCAGAGAAATCAGTATAGAAAACAAGCTGGATGATAGTACTATCGTGTCAATCAGCGTTCAGGAAATTAATGGTTTTGAGAATATATTAACGGATGGGCCCCGTTTCAGGAAGGGCAGCGTGGAATTTGAAAATTTGGCAGAGTGTTTGGGAAGATATCGATATTATGAAAAGATATTGCCCGGAGCCGGGATCCGGGGAAAGAAAATAAAAAAAATCAGCCTGACCTTTTGGAATGACGAATTTCATATAATAACCTTTTTTACAGTTTACTCAGAAGGAACCGTGAAGGTTGAGGGGAAAAAAGTAAGGTGTATTTCAGGATTTAATTCTGGAAAGGATTTATTTTTGGAACTTCAAAAAATGTTGGATGATACTTAGAAAGGAGACTTTGCTGTGAAGAAATAGTTTAGAGGCTTTTGTAGTATTATTTTGGTGGTATCTTTGTTTTCTTTGGGGATTGTGGGATATGCGATGGACTATCATGATTCGGAATTTCAATTGGTGGATTGGGAATTTGGCATATTTCAAGCAGGAGATGCTCTGGATGAGCTAAGATCAGAGACGAGAAAAGGGGCTGTCGGTCAATACCGATTTTAGCCTTTGATTCTTTTAGAAAAGAAAATCTCATGGATTCGAGTTTTTTCAAACTTTGACATCCCATGGGATTTTTTCAATGCTTCCCACCGCTCATTGATCCGCATCACTTTGTTCTGGTCTGCATTTTTTCAAATACAGGGTCGATTTCTTTTCGGGTTTTGACTGAAAGGTGTTGGTGAAAAAAATAAGAAAGTTACGAATAGCTCTATTCAGAAAGACTGTGTATACCTTATAATAGAAGAAACAGGCAAAGGGACAAGAAGTGATAAAAAACGAAAGAGAGGAATGACCGGATGCTGAGAATCGGAATCTGTGACGACGATCCTGAAATCAGAAGGAGACTGCATTCTTTTTGTGAGCGTTTTTTTGGAGAAGAACAATGTGAGGTCAGTCATTATGGGTCGGGAGAAGAGTTCCTGAAGAAGGGATGCGGGGAATTCTGCCCGGATATCCTGCTTCTGGATATCGAGATGGAGGGCATGGACGGGGTTCAGGTCAAAAATATCCTCCAGAGACAAAAGGAAAAGGTGCGGATTCTTTTTGTGACCAGCCATGAGGAGCTGGCTTTGGAGGGATACGGGAAGCATGTGTTTGGCTTTCTTGTAAAGCCTTTTGATTATGAACAGTTTGAACAAAAACTGAGGCCGGCAGAGGAGGATCTGGAGCAGGAGGAGCGGTATGTGACGCTAAAGATGAGCAGGCCGGGCCGGCAGACTAGGATGTCGGATATCCTCTATATCGAAGCCGACGGAAAGTATGTAAAAGATCATTTGGCGACAGGGGAAGGGCCGCTTTATGATGAGAGGAGTATCGGCACATGGGAAAAGGAGCTGGCGGGAAGTGATTTTACCATTTCCCATAAGAGCTGTCTGGTCAATCTGGCCTGGGTGAAACAGATCCTATTTATACGGGTTCTGGCGTTTCGCAAACACCTATGTATGTGGATATTGAAAGGGAGAGGTTTTTTGAAAACAACTTTAAAAAAGAAAATTTTGCTGTTAGATATTTTTTTGGTCTTAAGTCTGTTGAGCTATGCTTTAATACTTTGCCTGACAAATAAAAACCTGAATTTTATGAATATTTCAGGTAATGGCGAGTTGATTTACCGACGGTTTTTTTGGAAAGATACTGCAAATGCTATATGTAGTATATGTGGTACATTTTATATTATTGGTTGCATTATCATTATAAGCTTCAGTTCATTGAAGTTGATCACTTTTGGAAAAATGACTCTATGTTTTTTGATTCAGGTATTGCTCATATTTATGAGTGTAGTTTCAATAGCTCTGTTTGATTTAGAAAATCTATCTGATTATCTTTTTCCCATATGGTCGATTTTGATTTGCCTGTTATTTTGTTTTTTTTATGGTTTGTATAAACTTTGCAGATGCCGTAAGAAAGAATCTCGCTAATATAACGTTTGTTGCCTGTATGCTGGAGAGAGCATGCGCGGTATTCGGATGTTGCATTCCGCTCTGATGCGTGGATGAAATAAGTGCTTGCATTCGGGCGTTTGCTGTGGTATAATGATGATCGTTGTTTGATCATGAAGATAGGCGGACTTCGTCCGTCAATGAATAGAAACGGTAGTGAGAGAGGTGAAAGACATGAGAGAGGGTATCCATCCGGAGTATCATCAGGCAAAGGTTGTGTGCAACTGCGGCAATGAGTTCGTGACCGGTTCCACGAAGGGGGACATTCACGTAGAGATCTGTTCCAAGTGCCATCCGTTCTACACGGGTCAGCAGAAGGCAGCATCTGCGAGAGGCCGTATCGAGAAGTTTAACCGCAAGTACGGGGTAAACGCAGGGAAATAGGCATTGCACGGGGAATGAGGTTGAGATTTCGGATATAATGGAATCTCAACCTTTTTGTTATGCGCACGGGGCGAAAAGGAGAGGAGTTACCGGATGAAGTCATCAGGAATCGGCGGCCAGGCGGTCATTGAGGGCGTCATGATGCAGAATCAGGACGTGTATGCCGTGGCGGTGCGGAAGCCGGACGGAGAAATCGAGGTGGCGAAGGACACCTGGCAGGCATTTACCAAAAAGCATAAGGCCTTTAATATTCCGTTTGTCAGAGGGATTTTTAACTTTGTTGATTCCATGCGGCTGGGCATGAGGATTTTAACCTTTTCTGCCGGCTTTTATGAAGAAGAGGCCGGGGCGGAAACGGGCGGAAGCACAGCTTCGGAAACGGACCGGAGGAAGGACGGACTTACGGAAGCGGAGGAAAAGAAAGAGGAGAAAAACGGGGAAGAAGAAAAGGAAGGAAAAGGGGAGAGCCTGCTTATGGGCCTTGTCATGGCGCTGGCGGTGGTGCTGGCCCTTGGCATCTTCTTCGTGCTCCCCATGTTTTTGTCCAATCTGTTCCGAAGCTTTGTCACCTCCAGGGCGCTTATGGGCTTAATCGAAGGGGTGATCCGGCTGGTGATCTTTGTGGGCTACGTGCTTTTGATTTCCCTGATGAAGGATATCCGCAGGGTATTCATGTATCACGGGGCGGAGCACAAGTGCATCAACTGCGTGGAGCACGGGCTGGACCTGACGGTGGAAAACGTGAGGAGAAGCTCCAAGCAGCACAAGCGCTGCGGCACCAGCTTCCTGCTTTTTGTGGTATTTATAAGCATCCTGTTTTCCATGGTGATCCAGGTGGACAGCGTGTGGCTGAAGATCGCCCTGCGCATTCTGCTGATCCCGGTCATTGCAGGGATTTCCTATGAGATCCTGAAGCTTGCCGGAAGAAGCGACAACTGGCTGATCAATCTGGTCAGCAAGCCGGGGCTCCTTCTCCAGCGGCTGACCACCAGGGAGCCGGAGGACGACATGATCGAGGTGGCGATCCGCTCCGTGGAAGAGGTCTTTGACTGGAGGGCCTACGAGGCGGAGAACTTTGGAAAGAGCTTTCCGGAGGGCGGGAAAGACCCGGAGGCTGCGGACGCCTCCGGCAAAGAAGCGGCGGCTTCCGGTGAAGCGGGATGACTTACCGGGAGCTTTTGCAGGAGGGGGAGAGGGTTCTGCTGGAGGCGGAGGTGCCGGAGAGCCGTCTGGACGCCTGGTATCTGTTTTCCCACTGCTTTTCCATGGACAGAGCCGCTTATTTCCTGCGTATGGAAACGGAGCCTTCGGAGGAGGAGGCCGGCGCGGCCGGGAGGTTTCGGAGGCTCGTCGGGCAGAGGGCGGAGCGGATCCCTCTGCAGCAGCTTCTGAAAAACCAGGAATTTATGGGGCTTTCCATTTTTGTCAACGAGCACGTGCTCGTTCCCAGGCAGGATACGGAGACTTTGGCGGAGACGGCGCTTGCGGGGGAGCGGGCGTGGGCAGAGAAGGCGCTGCCTGCGGAGGAAAAAGAGAGGCGGCCTTACCGGATCCTGGATCTTTGCACCGGCTCTGGCTGCGTGGGTCTCAGTCTGGCCGCCGGCCTGGAAAAGGAAGGTCCCAAAGTGGTCTTAAGCGACGTTTCCCCGGAGGCGCTGCGGGTGGCGGAGGAAAACATCCGGCGCCTTGGGATGGAGAAGCGGTGCCGGACGGTGGAATCGGATCTGTTTGACGCTTTTTCAGGCAGGCAGTTTGACTGCATTGTCTCCAATCCGCCCTACATTCCCAGCGGCGAGATCAAAACGCTTATGCCGGAGGTGCGGGATCATGAGCCGGGGATTGCCCTGGACGGGAGCCCGGACGGGCTGGCCTTTTACCGGAGAATTGCGGATAAGGCGGCGGAGCATTTGACGCCTGACGGCAGGCTCTTCCTGGAAATCGGCTGGGACCAGGGAAGGGCGGTATCTGAAATTCTCCGGTCGGCAGGCTTTCGTTTTGTCGAAGTGGTCAGGGATCTGGCCGGGAACGACCGGGTGGTGAAGGCGGTGCGGCCGGAATGAATAACAGAATGAGAGAAACAGGGAATTTGAAAAGGAGGAGCGGCCATGTTTGACAGGCTGGATGATATTCTGATTCGGTTTGAAGAGATTCTGGAAGAGCTGAATAATCCTTACGTGGTGGAGGATCAGGCGAAGTTCCGGAAGCTTATGAAGGAACAGACGGAGCTTTCTCCCGTGGTGGAGGCTTATAAGGAATACAAAGGGGCGAAGCAGGACGTGCAGGACAGTCTCTCCATGCTGGAGGGGGAGAATGACGAGGAGATGCGGGAAATGCTTAAGGAAGAGCTTTCCTCGGCCAGGGAGAAGATCGCCGGGCTTGAAAAGCTGCTGAAGGTGCTTCTGCTTCCCAGGGATCCCAATGACGACAAAAACGTGATTGTGGAGATCCGGGCG
>CATJIW010000296.1 GCA_949740745.1 uncultured Lachnospiraceae bacterium
CTTCGGCAGATGGAAGAGGCTTCGGCGGAGAATATGTCCGGGCTGACCGGCGGTCTTGGCGGCCTTGGCGGAGGGTTTCCCTTCTGATGGATTATTACAGCAGTAAGATCACGGCGCTGATCGACGAGTTTTCCAGGCTTCCGGGCATCGGTGCGAAGTCTGCCCAGAGGCTTGCCTTTCATGTGATCAGCATGCCGGAAGAACGGGTAGACGGCCTGGCGCAGGCCCTCATGGAAGCCCGCAGGGGCGTCCGTTATTGCAAAGAATGCTTTACGCTGACCGACGACGAGCTCTGCCCCATCTGTGCCAGCGAAAAGCGGGACCACGGCACCATTATGGTGGTGGAAAATACCAGGGATCTGGCGGCTTACGAAAAGACCGGCCGCTACGAAGGCGTTTATCACGTGCTCCACGGGGCTATTTCCCCGGCCCTGGGCATCGGCCCGGGAGACATCCGGCTGAAGGAGCTGATGACGAGGCTCTCGGGGGACGTGAAGGAAGTGATTATTGCCACTAATTCCAGCCTGGAGGGAGAGACCACGGCCATGTATTTAAGCAAGCTGATCAGGCCGGCCGGGATCCTTGTGACCAGGATCGCCAGCGGCGTGCCTGTGGGCGGGGACCTGGAGTATATCGACGAGGTGACGCTTCTGCGCGCCCTGGAGGGCCGGACGAAACTGTAGGCCGGCTGTGTTTGAAGGAAGAGCTCCGGCAGGTGAAAGGCCGGAGGATTGACTGTTATGGGATTTCCCTTTGCCGGGAAGGACTGGAAGGTGAGGTTCGGGAAGAGATGAGCGGAAGGAACGGCGCCGGACGGCCTGCAGGGGGAAGCGCAGAAACCGTCCGGCCCGGATAAAAGCCCTTCAGGCCGGCAGAGGCCGTCCGGAGGAAGGTCAGAATACGGCCTGTACCAGGAGCATGTAGAGGACGGTCCCGCCTCCGATGCTCAGGAGCAGGTTGTGCTTCCATTTGTGGGCCAGGATCACGAAGAGGCTGGCTGAAAGCTCCGGGAGGCCATAGGGCCGGGAGAGGAAATTTACGTCTTTGAAGCAGTATATGATCAGCATCCCCATGATGGCATAGGGAAGGACGCGTCCGAGATAGAGCACGAATTCGGGCGTTTTTTTGTTGGCCGGAAACAGGAGGAAGGGCAGCAGCCTGGTTATAAAGGTGGCGGCCGCAACGGTGAGGATCGTAAAGACGACGTACATTACAGAGACTCCTTTCTTTTGAGCAGGCCCAGGGAGAACAGCAGGCAGCCCATGGCTACGGGAATAAACCAGTCGACACCGAATAGCAGCCGGCAGAGGATTGTGACGGCCAGTCCCAGGAGGGCGGGGAAATGGTTTTTGCTGCTTTCCCACTGTTCCACGAAAATGACCAGGAAGAGGGCCGTCATGGCGAAGTCAATTCCCGTGGAATCGAAGGGGATCAGATGCCCGGCCAGACAGCCGACGATGCCGCCCAGGATCCAGTAGCTGTGGTTTAAAAGGGCAATAAAGAAGAAGAACCACCTGCGGTTTATGCCCTCCGGAGGCTTCACAGAGCAGAGGAGGGAATAGGTCTCGTCCGTCAGGGAGAAGATCATATAAGGCTTCAGGGGGCCGCTCTCCTTAAATTTTTCCAGCATGGAAAGCCCGTAAAACAGGTGGCGGGCATTGACGGTCAGAGTGATAAACGCAGTGGAGAGCAGGCTGAAGGGGGCGGTCAGGAGCGGAATGGCGACGAACTGCATGGCGCCGGCATAAATGGTCACGCTCATGAATACGGCCCAGCCCACATGGAAGCCCTCGCTGGCCAGGAGGACGCCGAAGGCGATCCCCAGAAACAGATATCCCATAAAGACGGGCAGAGTCAGAGGGAGAGCTGCCCGAAACGCTTTTTTACGCATAGAAAAGACTCCTTTCTCTTTGGCGGCAGGTCCGGCCAAAGCCTGTTTTGCCGGCGCTGCCCTTCTATTATAGCTATTGTACTTTCTGTATGCAATAGTTTGAAAAAAACAGATAATTTAGAAAATACGAACATTTATATCAATTAATGAAAAAAGAAATTTAAAAAAATCTAAAAATAGTGTTGACAAATGGTTTGAAGCATGCTATTATATGGACATAACAAAAAACAAACAGTCTTCAAAGCAACAAGAGCTTCAAAGAAGCCTGACGAGAAAGGGCTTCAGAAAACAGACCGGTGTAAAGAAACCGGATCTGGTAAAATCATTCCGAAAGAAATAAAAGGCCGGCGGCGATCTGGTAGGGATATCAATCAAGGTCAGGCGAAATAGTCGGTTGGGGTGATAAAAAGCTTTTTCCAACAAGAGAGACGCCTGAAGAGAAAGATGAAAAGGCAGTCAATGGAAGCTTAAGAAGGCTGACACGAGGGAAAATGGAAAGGAGGGGATTCCACTGGACACAGAATCTGCACAGCTGAAAACTCCATATGATTCTCAGTTGATGAAAGAGAAATCCTGTTGGAACCGCCTTCATCATATAGAGAGAAGATAAAAGCGTAAGAATCCGAATCCGTATATGAAAGTATACAAATCGAAGCAGAGCAATCGGATCAGATGTGATACATCGACGGGAATCAGGAGTTTTCAGTAGTGAAACCATCAGAAACCTTGAGTGGAAACAGAGCAGAAGCTTTCGAAACAAATCCGTGTATGATATCACCCGTTTTCGGGCGGACAACAAAGAATGAATGTTCATTTCCGGATAAGATCCGAGATTATCTTAAAAAGAAGTGACAAGGATTCAGGAAGGTTCTCCGGCGGATCCGGATGCTGTGATACACTGAGGGAAGCAGGAAAAGAGGCAGGTTGATCCATAAGAGATTGACAAAGGAACTGCACGATAGCTGTTTCAAATATCGAAAGCACACAAAAGCGCATCTTCATCTTAAAAAGGAACCTGACAAACAAGGCGGAAGGGATATCACATATCAACTCCTTCGATAAAAAAGAAAATACGATTTCAAATAGACAACTTCATAAAAAATAAAAGAGGCTGTACGGTAAACGTATCCAGCCTCTTTTTTATGTAGGGCCGGACAGTTTCCTGTCCGGCCGCAGCTTCTTAGGGTTCCTCCCAGCATCTGCTTTCCGTAAAGAGACGCACCAGCTCCGGATCCAGCTTGCCTTCTTTTGAGGCCATGGCATCCAGAATGGACAGGGCCCGTTCTGCGGGCATGCCCGGCTTGTAGGGGCGGTCGTCGGCGGTCAGGGCGTCGAAGATATCCAGGATGGTGAGGATGCGGATCTCGACGGGGATTTCTTCGCCGGCCAGATGCTCCGGGTAGCCGCTGCCGTTTAAGAGCTCATGGTGCCCGGAGGCCCATTCTTTCACATGGGAGAGGTCATGGGAGAACCGGATCTGGGACAGAAGCTTTTTTGTGGCGGAAACATGGGATTCCATGATGCTCCGTTCCTCCTGGGAGAGGGTTCCCCTGCGGATGGAGAGCATGGCATGCTCTTCCGGGGACAGCCAGGGCTCTTTCCGGCCGTTTCTGTCCACGTAAACCTGTTTTGCAAGGCTGTTTAAGGCTTCCAGCTTTTCATCGGGAAGGAAACCGGCGGCGTTGACGGATTCGATCAGCGCTTCTGCCTCGCGGGTCCGGGAAATTAACGTCTGCCGCTGGGCTTCGGTGAGGCGTCCGGACAGGCAGTCGATCTCGCTTTTCAGGCGGAAGACTTCCAGGCGGTGCAGGATGGCCGTGTGCTGTTCCGGTAAAAGGCGGGCCGGCTTATCCATGATCTCCAGGGGGATAACCAGCTTGCCGATATCGTGGAGCCAGACGCTTGTCAAAAGCTCTTCCCGCCTGGCCGGAGGGAAGGGCGGCTCATTTCCTGCGTCTGCGGCCTTTTGGTTCAGATAGTCCAGAAAGCGGTTTCCGTAGGCGGCCATGTGTCTGGTGTGGCTGCCGTTGTAGGGACTCCGCTCATCGATGGCGGAGGACATGAC
>CATJIW010000297.1 GCA_949740745.1 uncultured Lachnospiraceae bacterium
CCGCCGCTGCTGCCCACCTCCGTCATGGTCGCCGCGTCAAATACGGAAATATTGGTAAAGGTCATCCCCCTTACCGCAGTGCTGATCAGACGCCGGACCGCATCCGCCCCTTCCGGAGTCAGCTTCTGCCCATTCTCCATGGTCACCGTTACCGCAGCGGAAGCTTCTGATGCCGTATCGTCATCCAGGGCATAGGTCGACTCCTTGGCCTGGGTGATCGTCACCGTCGCATCCTGCACACCGTCAAAAAGCCGGATCTGTGCACCCAGCCTGTTTTGGAGATCATATAGGGTATACTGCTTCCGGTCAGATTCCGTAGACATTAACCCTGCATGATCAATATACATGTCATAAGAAAATCCGCTTTTCGGATATCCCTGGCTTAACAGCGACGCCCTGGTCTGATCCACGGTAGACGCAGGCACAGAAATCGTTCCGGTGCTTTCATTATACTTGAAAGAAACATCCGACTCCTGCAAAAGATTTGCCACCTGCGCGGCTTCCGACTGATTCATGCTCGTGAACAGGACGCTGTAGCTGTTATCCTTGTTCAGAAACACGAACGCCGTGATCGCAAGCGCAACGGCGATCGTCCCTCCCACAAGTATCAACAATTGCTTTTTTGTTTTAGATGCCAGTTTCTGCCACCATTCTTTGAACCTCTGCACGTTCTTTCCCAACCTTCACTAGCGAATTTTAATTAAACATTGATCTTCATCAGCTCATTGTAGGTTTCCAGCGCTTTATTGCGCAGCGAAATAAGAATATCCACGCTGAGCGCAGCCTTCGCTTCCGCAATGGGCAGAGTATGAACATTATCGAGCTGTCCCGTAGCCAAAAGATACTGCTTATTCTCCACGTCTGCCTGCGTGGTATAAACCTGGTCTACCACGCTGCGGAACACATCCGAAAAGAGCTCAACCTCATCACTGCTTCGAACCGCCGTCTGTCCTGTACCTTCTCCAAGCTTTTCCCACGCCGTTATGGGCGTAATAAACTGAGTGGTCCCGAATTCCATATCTGTCTTTTCTCCTTCCCTCTCCTGGCCAGATAAAAATCCCCCGGCCCGTCACAAAAACGCATATCATACATTATTTTTTCCTTATGCGTCTCTGTGTATCAAACAAAATCGGACAACTAAGGATCCGCTCCCCCGTCTCCCGATTAAATTTCCAAACTTAATCTATGAACAAAAATCAGATTTCATGCCTTCGCAAATCAGAATGCTTTGGCTGCACTCTGCAGACGCTTCAAATCATTGTTGACCGAATTCAGCATAAACTGATACTCATAGGCTGTCCGTACCAGATCCACCTGTTCCTGATCCATGTCCACGTTGTTCCCGTCCAGCCTCGTCGACTCCGCCTGATCTACATGCAGGACGGCACGAGAAGAATGAATGGCCTGATACACGGCCGATTTTGTTCCGTTTCCTTCTCCCAGGCTGGCACTCTGCAGTTTTTTGCGAAGAGTTTCTTCAAAAGTTATGTATCTGGTCTTGTAACCGGGAGTATCCACGTTCGCCACATTGTTCAGGCCCACGCTCTGCCGCTCCCACAAAAAATCCATCATCTTTTCCGTCAGCTCTATACCGTTTCCGTATAAACCGGCCACAAAAATCACTCCTTCTCTCTGTTCGTTCGTTCCGACTTACTCAGTATACCAATTTCCTACTCTAAAAGCAAGAGTCAATACTAAAACAATTCTTTCCATCCTTTGATTTTTAACCCAGTCCGTTTTGTTTTTGGAAGGAACTGCCAGACTGCCCTCCTCTATCATAACACATCGAAGAGAGTAAAAACAATACCGTTTTTGTCGATAATCGGAAGAAAAATCCCTATAAGTTCCTGTGCGATGAAAAAAGGCGGGATTCCGGAAATCCCGCCCTCTAAATGCTGTCTGAAAACCTTATTCTTTCGAATTGGAAGCCGCACTCTGATACTGATATCCGTCCAGGCTCCCGTTCTGCTTCCAGTAATCAAAACGCTTGTTAATCTCGTCATGCGTCTGGCTGCAGATGGAAGGAAGCGAGCTTCCCCACTGACCCATGGCCTGCTTGAAGCCCTTGTCGACAGCCGCCCGCATTTCTTCGACCTTGGAAGCGTCTCCGCCGGAAAGCGCAACGCACATGTCCATGATCCTGGTGGCCACCGCATTGACGCCCCACTCGCCGTCTTCACCGATAGACTCTTTGGCTGCCATCGCCTGCTCCGGCGTAACCACGAGATCGCTGAAGAAATCCTTCGTAAGTCCCTTTTTCGCAAGCTGCTCCGCCTTCTTTCCTGCATTGGCCTGCTTGCTCACGATGTCATTGATCATCTTCGTGAAGGACTGCTCTCTCTGCTCCTGATACTTCTGAAGATCCGTGGCGGAAAGCTTCTTTGTCTCTCCGGAAGCCGCTTCCCCGCTTTTTACGAAAGTATCCACATCTGCTTTCTTTTCCCCAGAAGCAGCGGCGGCTGCTTCTTCTTTCGAAACACCCACTGTCCTGGTCGCTTTTATATCGACGGCAGCCTGGTAGCGGCTAGTTACCGCAGATGAAACTATCATGCTCTTTCTCTCCTTTCTTTCTTAAACTTCCGTTCATCCTCGTCTCATTAATTTATGATAAGCACTGCATAGCATCAATGGAAAGGCGTATCAGATCAATATTTGTCTAATCCGCTGCTTCTGGTCTCCACGTAGGAAGAAGAATCCTCGCTGCCGTAGGAGGGTGCGTCGTAAGAAGGCGCACTGTAGGAAGAAGAACCGCCTCTGAGCTTGAATCTGGATACCAGTCCCTTCAGTACCTGAGCCTGGCCGGAAAGCTCCTCGCTGGAAGCCGCATTCTCTTCTGCCGTCGCCGAGTTGGTCTGCACCACGCTGGAGATCTGGTCGATTCCCACCATAACCTGCGACACGGCCGCCGCCTGCTCCTTGGATGCCTTGGAAATCTCGTAAACGATCGACGCAGACTGTTCGGACATCTCTGTGATCTTATTAAAGGAAGCCGCCGTCTGATCTGCAATGTCGGCGCCCTCTTTCACAGCCTTGATCGTTGCTCCGATCAGGGAAGCCGTATTGGCGGAAGCCTCTGCCGACTTGCTGGCCAGGTTGCGCACCTCATCGGCCACAACCGCAAAGCCCTTGCCTGCGGTACCGGCCCTTGCAGCCTCTACCGCCGCATTCAGCGCCAGGATATTGGTCTGGAACGCAATGTCTTCAATGGTCTTGATAATCTTGCTGATCTCGTTGGCAGACTCTTCGATCTGAGCCATGGCCGCCGTCATGCTGCTCATCTGCTGCTTGCCAAGCTCCAGCTCCGTCGCAGTGGCGCTGGCCTGATCCTTGGCGTCCTCCGCGCGTTTCGCATTCTCGTTTACATGATTCGAAATCTCATTGATCGTGGCAGCGATCTCCTCCACGGAGGAAGCCTGCTGGGTAGCGCCCTGGCTCAATGCCTGTGCAGCGCTGGACACCTGGTCGCTTCCGCCCGCCACCTGTCCGGAAGCCTCGTTGATGCGGGTCATGGTGTCGTTCATGGAATCGGCGATATGCTCCAGAGCAGTCTTCACCTTCGCAAACTCGCCGGCATAATCATAGGTCAGATGAACCGTCAGCTCCCCTTCTGCCATATCATTCAGCACGCTGGAGATCTCATCAATATATTTCACATAATCCTTCAGACGGACCACGGTGTCGTTCACGTTCTGCGCCAGTGTTCCCAGCTCATCCTTGGAATGATAATTAATCTCCAGATCCAGCTCGCCTTCGGCAATCTTTCTGGAAACCGTATCCAGCTCGTTGACGGGCTTCGTGATCATCCGGATCACAACCACGGAACCTGCAATCAGAAGCAGGATGCTGATAATAATAATCACGAGCATGATGGTATTAGCCGAACGGAACGCACTCCCAGACTCCGTAGCAAGATTTTCCGCATGGTTCTCGCAGTATCTCGCCAGCTCCTCAAGCTGGGCCGCCACAGTATCGTAATCCGAACTGGACGAAATGGAAATCTCCATGGCGTTGTCCTTCTCCCCCTGCCTGCTGGCAAGAAGCACCTGTTCGGAAGAGGTCAGATAGGTGTTCCAGCCGGAATTCACATTTTCTATCATCTTCTTCACTTCGCTGCTCTCTGCCCGGGAAGCGCAGTCGGAAAGTCCGGAAGCGATCTCTTCACTGCAGACCTTCAGCTCGTTCTCGATCGTCCCCATGCCATCAGTATCCTCCGTCAGCACATGACGCAGCGTCATTCTGCGGAAGTCGGCCATATTGGTCCGAAGCTCCTGGGTCGCAGTCAGCATAGGAATGCTTTTTTCAGTGATTTCTGTCGTCTTTTTGTTAATAATGGTCATGCAGACCACAGACACGACACCTGTAAGCAGAAGACATAGCACTGCGATCACAAGCACCAGTGTCAGTTTTGAGCGAATCTTTAAATTTTTCATGGCTGGTTTTCCTCCATCGTATGTATAGATACCCTTAATATAAATACCTTTAGTTTAGTTATCGTCGCAAAACTCCATTATATAAGCGGCAACCGAAAAGAAATCACCACCTCTTCTGTTCGAAGATCCGGACTGCGTCTCCTGCCTTAAGCTCCTGCTGGAACGCCCCGCTTTCCCCGTTGACCTCCAGGATCACAGGAGCCGTCAGCCGTTCCATATCAAGCCCCGAATACTCCAGCATATCCATCAGGTAATAGGGGGTCCCGTCCTGCTTCGGAGGCAGGACAAGGGGCTGGTCGTTGAGATAAAGCATCAGACGCTTCCCCGCCGGCACATGCCGCAGAACCGGCTCCGGTTCTTCTTCCGCAGGCTTCTCCTGCCTTACAGGCTCCGGTTTCTCTGCCGGCCGTACAGGCTTCGTCTCTTCCCCTGCGGCTTCCGTTTTTTCTGCCGGCCATACAGGCTCCGCCTCTTCCTCTGCGGGCTTCATTCTCTCTCCTGCAGGCTCCGGCTCATTGATCGGCAGGCGAAGCTGCTCCGGCTCCTTTGCCGCCGCCTTCCGGGGCTCCGTTTCCGCCGCTTCTGCAGGTTCGAAAACCGTCTCTGGCTCCGGCGCCGGCCCGTCCGTACCGATCAGTCCGGCTATGACGGGCCTGACGGAGGTCTCTGCGGCCTCCGTTTCCTCCGTATGAAGAGGCTTTTGCCGCTCCGCCAGCGCCTCCGCCGCGCTCCGCTTCTTCCCGGCCGGACGCCCCCGCTTCTTTTGTTCCGCCTGAGGCTCTCCCTGGGCTTTCGCCCTGCCCCCCCGTTTCTTCGGCGCCTTTCCCTTTGCCGCAGTCCCGGACGCGCTTTCTTTCTCCGCCGGCAGCGGCTCTCCCGGTATTCCCTCCGCCAGGATCACGTCCCCGTTTTTCAGAGGAACGTCTTCCTTCACAGCTTTACCGTTAATCAGCACCCTGCGGCCCTTTTCCGGCTCAAAAAGCTGAGAAAGCATGGCAGAGGCATCCGCCCCGTGGCGGACCGGCACAAACCGGATCCTGTCTCCCGCCCGGACCAGATCGGAAAGCTGGGCGTCCTCTTCGTTCAGCTTCAAAACACAGGGCTCTGCCTTTTCCCCGTAAAACACCTTCCTCCTTCCGTTTAGCTGAACCACCAGGTTCTGACCGGACTTTCCCATCATGTCCTGGTAGCTGTAGCCGTTCATCATCAGAACATTCATGACCGTAAAAACCCCGCTGCGGAACAGCTTGGCCGGCTGGTCATTGAGCAGAATGCGGAAGCTGTCGTTGATCATATTAAGGCCGGCAGAGATCACGATCCCAAGGGGCGTGGCATATTCCGGATTTTCCAGGTCGTAGCCTTCCGACAGGGCATTGGTCCCGAAATTCCTTCCGGCCACCGCCACTCTGGTGACGTCCATCTCCAGACGTTCGGCGATCCCCTCCCGAAGGCCCGGAAACAGGCTTCCGCCCCCTGCCAGGAACACGGCTGACGGCGTGCCGCCGTTTGCCTCCAGAATCTTTGCGCCGATCTCGTCGCAGAGCCCTGCAAAAGCGTCCTTCACGCTCTCGCAGATCTCCTCCGCGGTCGTTTTCCGCTCGAAGCCCAGAATGTCGGTAAACGGAATCGGCTCAGTTCCTCCAAGGGACGCCTTCATGGCCTCGGCCGTCTGGAAATCCACGAGATAATGCTTTACGATGCTTTCCGTCAGCTCGTCTCCCGCCTGAACGGCCATGGTGTACCCCGTGACGCAGCCGTCCCGGCAGACCGCAATATCCGAAGTCCCGGCTCCGATATCCACCAGGGCCAGGTTCAAAAGACGGATATTGGCGGGGATGGCCGCATTGATGGCGGCAATGGGCTCCAGAGTCAGGCTTGAGATCTCCAGGCCGATCCCCCGCATGGCCGCATAAAGGCTTTCCACCACCTCGGAAGGCAGGAAGGTGGCGATCACGTCCGCCTTTAATACCCTTCCGCTGTGATCCAGCAGACTGGACAGGATGTAATTGTCCAGATAATACCGGCTCACGCTGTAGCCCACCAGATAAAACCGCTGTCTGCCTTCTTCCTCTCTGCCGAAAAACGCCTTTTCCGCCTCACTGATCGCCCCCGCTTCCAGGCGGCTCACAATCTCCGCGCCGATCCTCGACACCTGATCCAGCTCCATCTCATATGTAACGCTTTCCGTCCGGAGGGACCGGCCTGCGGCGGCGACCGCCACCCGCGAAAGCCGGCATCCCAGCTGTTTCTCCAGCCTTTCCTTCACGATCCCGGCCGTCCGGGAGACCTGCTCGATGTTTTCGATCTGACCGTCGATCATGGCCCGCTCGCCGTGCTCGACTTTTTCGATCGCAGCGATCTGCATCCGCTCGCCGTCCGGGACCCCCACCATGCCGATGATGCTGCGGGTTCCGATGTCCAGCGCAAAAACGGCCTGTCTGGGCAGTTCATCCAAAACCTGACGCCCCTGGTTCCTGCTCTCCATAGTCTCATCCTTCACTTTCGCATGTTCTTTTCTTATTTTACCCACATTCCCCTCTTTCGTCAATGCTTCTCTCTGTATAATTCCACCAGCTCCCGGATCACCATGAAAGCAAAGGGGCCCAGGATAAATCCCGATACGCCAAAAAGGGCCAGCCCGACGTACATGCTGATCAGCATTTCCAGGGGTGCGATCCCCATATGTCCTCCCATCAGACGGGCCTCCAGGATCTCCCGCAGGAAATAGCAAAGAATATAAATGGCCGCCAGCCCCGCCGCATAAACAAGGTTGCGGGAAAAAGCAGAAACAATGATCCATGGGATCAGCACGGTCCCCGTCCCGAACACCGGAAGGGCGTCCAGGAGCCCGATCAGGACTCCCAGAAGCACCGCATAAGGATTTCCCAGGAAATAAAGCCCCGTCCCGCAGATCAGACAGGTCAGCCCCATAATCAAAATCTGCGTGCGGAAAAACGCCTTGCCGATCCTGCTTAAGCACCCGGTAACAGCCGCAATCTCCTGACGGAACACCGATGTGCTTCTGTATTTTGAAATCCGGTCCATGGAGGACACCATCAGCACGCTTCCGATGGACACGATGGCGAATACGGCCCCGCCCTTCACCAGCCATTTGAAAATCCCCATGGAGTTTTCCATCACATAGGCCCCGGCCCGGCTTCCGACGCTGTCCATCACGTTCCGGCACTGGCCGTAAAGAAATTCCATGGACGTCCCCCTGGAAAGCCCGAAGCAGTCGTCGCACCGGCAGCAGAATTCGTCCAGCCACCCGCTCAGATAACGGAGATAAAGGGGCAGGCGTCTGGCCGCCAGAAAAAGCTGCTCCAGGAACAATTCCCCCAGATAATAAAGGCCCGCAAGCAGGGCGGCGGAAAGAGCCGTCACGAGAAGGGACGCCCACACCCCCTCCTTCAGCCAGAATTTCTTATGCAGCCATCGGGAGGCCGGACGTACCAGCAGGGCCGTCCAGTAGGCGAACAAAAAAGGAACCACCAAAGGCAGTATATATTTCAGAGAAACATATACCGCCGCCGTGATCCCGGTCACCAGAAGAGCCATCCTCCGCTTTTCCGTAAGTTTCCGCTTCATGCCGTCCCCGCCTTCCCGCTTATGCCGGGAAGCCCGCAAGAGAAACGCTTCCCGTCATGAAAAGTATGCGCAGGACAGAGAAAATGTATGCGCTGCAGGATGCGGCAGTGCCGCCTGATATTTCCTGTAATTACATCTTGAACCGGTAGCCGACTCCCCATATGGTTTCAATATACTGGGGCCTGGCCGTATTGTACTCGATCTTTTCCCGGATCTTTTTGATATGGACCGTCACCGTGGCAATGTCCCCCACCGATTCCATGTCCCAGATCTCCCGGAACAGCTCCTCTTTCGTAAATACGCGATTGGGATTCTGAGCCAGGAAGGTCAGGAGATCAAACTCCTTGGTGGTGAAATTTTTCTCTTCTCCGTTGATATAGACCCGCCTCGCCGTTTTGTCGATTTTTAAGCCCCGGATCTCAACGATCTCGTTTTCCGGCATGCCGCTTCCGATGAGCCGCTCGTATCTGGCCAGATGAGCCTTCACCCTGGCCACCAGCTCGCTGGGGCTGAAAGGCTTCGTAACATAATCGTCCGCCCCCAGGCCCAGGCCCCGGATCTTGTCGATATCATCCTTCTTGGCCGACACCATGAGGATCGGCGTATTCTTGGTGGCCCGCACCTGCCTGCAGATCTCGAAGCCGTCCGTACCCGGAAGCATCAGATCCAGAAGGAACAGATCAAAATCCTCCTTCAGGGCCCGAAGGAGCCCGCGGCTTCCGTCCGTCTCGATCTCCACCTCAAAACCGGAAAGCTCCAGATAGTCCTTCTCCAGCTCCGCAATGCTCTCCTCGTCCTCCACAATCAAGATTCTACTCATAAATTACCTCCTGATGCTTCCTCAGCACAATATGCATGACTGTCCCGATGGATTCCTTGCTGGTGGCCCAGATCCTTCCGCCGTGATCCTCCACGATCTTCCTTACGATGGAAAGGCCGATGCCGCTCCCTCCCCTGGAGGAATTTCTGGAAGAATCCGTCCGGTAAAACCGTTCGAAAATGTTGGGCAGATCCCTGGCGGCAATCCCTCTTCCATTATCTTCAATCTCGATCTGTACAAAATCCCCTTCATCCTTCAGGCGGATGTTGATAATCCCCCGTTTTTTGTCCAGATATTTCACAGAATTGCCGACAATGTTGTTGACGACCCGCTTCAGCTGCTCCGCATCTGCGATCACCGTCACCGGCTCCTCCGTATAGTCAAAAAATCCCAGGTCGATGTTTTTCGCCTCCAGCTCCAGGCCCAGCTCCTCCACACAGTCCTCAAAATAGGCATTGATATCGATCTTTGTAAATACATAAGGGATCTTATTGGTATCAATCTTGGAATAAAAGGTCAGCTCGTCGATGAGCTTATCCATGTCGTTTGCCTTATTATAGATCGTACGGATGTATTTATCCGCCTTCTCCGGGGAGGAAGCCACCCCGTCCATGATCCCCTCCACATAACCCTTGATGGCCGTAATGGGCGTTTTCAGATCATGGGAGATGTTCCGGATCAGCTCTTTATTCTCCTGCTCGTACCGAAGCTTCTCTTCCGCATTATCCTTAAGCCTCTGTCGCATTTCTTCAAAATCCATGCAGAGCCGGCCGATTTCATCCCGCTCGCCGATATCCAGCTCGTAATCCAGGTTCCCTTCCTTGATTTCGTTGGTCGCCTTTTTCAGTTCTCCGATGGGTCTCAGGATCGTGCGGTAGATCCACAGGGCAAGCAGCATCGCAATCAGGATCAGAAGGATCAGCATCGCCAAAATCACATTTCCAAAAAGCTGCTTCACCTGGGGGATCAGCTCTCCCACATAGGTCATGATAAAGACGCTCCCGCAGGAGCCGTCGGAAAAAACCAGATCCTGCTGCTTGATCAGCCGTTTGCTGTCTCCGATAAACACGCTCCCGGCCCGCCGTTCTGTCCCGTCTCCGTCTTTAAAATCCGGAAGCTCCCTGACCAGCTCTTCCATATCGTCCCCGGAGCTTCCGTTGTAAATAATCACGCCGTCCCTTCGCACGATCAGGAATGAATATTTACCGGCCAGCCTCTGATCCAGCTCCTTCTGATATTCCGGATCCATAAAGCGGTCCGGATCCTCTCCGGCCGCCTCCGCAATGTCCTGCTGGATCGCCATAGTCAGGGAATTGAATACCTTTACGGCGGCCCCGGAATACATATCTCCGACGCCGCTGATGTCATAATCCGATTTCAGGGCCCTGCCCTGAAAATTTCCAAGGACGAGCAGGCAAAGATACAGCATGGCCATGGGAACAAAAATAATCGTAAAGAACGTGATCAGAATCTTCGTCTTCAGCTTCAAATATCCTCATCTCCCTCTGGCCTGCATCCGCAGCGTCCCTGCCCGTCTTCCATCATAATACATCCATCATAACACATTCCGGCCGAAATCATTCATAAAGTGTTATAAAGATTCTAAACTTTTTATAAAACTCTCTCCGGTTCCCAGAGCCGCTCCGGATATACCCCTGCCGCTTTCAATTTTCCAATCTCTTCCATGACAAAGGGCTTGTCTTCCCGGTAGGTCACGCCAAACCATCTGTCATGGGAAGGAAGAACCTGCACGGCAGCGCGCCCCTCCCGGATCAATTCGTCTACCACCGTGGGAATATAAAACTCTCCCTTCAGAGGATTTTCCCGAAGGGCTTTATTCAAAAACGCCGGAAACCGCAGGGAAAGCTCCCGGAAAATCCCTCTGCCAAATCCCCAGAGATTCATGGAAACCAGCGTCCCCGCCGCAATGGGAACCGCCGTTTGATCATCCGATTCATATACGACCTCCCCGTCCCTGCGCCAGATCTTCGTCCGCTCCGTAATGGCAACGAGGCGCCCGTCTTCCTCCGTCTCGCAGACTCCCCTGGCCACGGAGCCATGCTCCGTCAGGGTGTTTTCCACCTGATAGCCCACCATGGCAAAGCGGTATTTCTCATCATCCTCATGGCTCATCAGATAATCATAAATCCTCTGAAACGCCTCCCTGCCATAGAAGTCATCGGCATTGATGACTGCAAAGGGGCCGTCAACCTCCTCCGCACAGCACAGGATGGCATGCGCGGTCCCCCAGGGCTTCACCCGTCCTTCGGGAACCGAAAACCCCTTCGGAAGCTTTTTCAGATCCTGAAAAACGTAGGATACTTCCATATGGGCCTCCATCCGGCTGCCCACGGCCGCCTTGAAATCCGCCTCGTTTTCTCTTTTGATAATAAATACCACTTTTTCAAATCCTGCGCGTTTTGCATCATAGACCGAAAAGTCCATCATAATGTTCCCGTATTCGTCTACCGGGTCAATCTGCTTCAATCCGCCGTAACGGCTTCCCATTCCTGCCGCCATAACTACAAGCGCCGGTTTCTTCATTTTTCCTTCTCCCTCTGCTGTCAGTTCCTGAAAAACTGTTCTTTTAAGATCAGATAACCCTCTTTGTCATATTTTGAACCGAACAGCCCTTTGATCCCTCTGTGCTCGGCCCGGTCGATGGCTTCGTCCACCAGCTTCCTGGCAGCCTCTTCCGTAAGCTCCGCCCCGTCGTTCCTGAGACGTTCCGCTATCGCATAAATGGCAAGCCTCGCCATTTCTTCAATGACGCATTCTTCATCCTTTGCATACGCATTGGCACAATCTACAAATTCGTCAACGTCCATCTGGCCTCCCTCCTCCAGATAAACGCAGAGCTGATCAAGCTCCGGATTCGCCGTCAAAAACTCGTCGATCCGGCCGGAAGAATCCACCAGGATCAGTACCAGGGAAGCAGCCGGACGCCGAAGCTCTTCCACCAGTTCCGCCGCCGCTTCATGGCTCAGATCAGCCGCATCGTCCACGATCAGATCCCTTCCTGACAGCCGTTTAAAGGTATTGTGCACGCCCTTCGCATTCAGCTTTTCCCCCGAAATTTTTGCCACCTGCGTGGCGCTGCTCCCCAAAACCTCGTGGGTTTTCTTTAGTTTCTCCACTGCAAAAGGAATCCGCCCGGTTCCGGGCTCTGCCTCCACCACTACGCAGGTGATTTCAAACATTTTCCGATCTTCTTCCTCCACCGATTCTTCCGGCGCAGGCTGCCCGGCTTCTGAAAATGTTCCGGGCCCAGGCTCTTCGGAAGGCGCAGGCTCCTCCGGATTCTCGGACGCTTCCGGCTCCCTCGAAGGGCCTTCGGCTTCTGAAGCCTCTTCCGGAACCGACACGGACGCCTCCCCTCCTTCCGAATACTCTCCGAACGCTGCAGGCCCTTCCGGCTCCTCCGAAGCGCTTTCGGCTTCTGAAGCCTCTTCCGGAACCCCTTCAGGCTCTGCCTTTCCTCCCGAATACCCTTTGGACGCCGCAGGCTCTTCCGGAACCGTTACAAACGCTGCCTCTCCTTCCGAATGCTCTTCGGACGCTGCAGGCTCTTCCGGCTCCTCAAAGGAAGACTGCTCTTCCTTAAATGCCCCTGTTTTCTTCAGCCCCTCCCGCAAGGCCTTCCTCGTCTCCTCTACCACCTCTTTCGTCTGGCCGAGAAGCGCTCCGTCAGAATCGGCCTCCGGTTCTGTAAAGGCCGGCTGCACGTTCTCCGCTTCCATAACCGCCTGAGCAAGATCCGCCTGTATATGAAACAGCTCATCGGCGAAGCTTTCCCCCGCCGCTTCCTCCTCCGGCTTCCTCACCGGCAGCGGCTCCGGCTCCGAAAGTGTTTCTCCCGAAAAAAACATCCGCTCTGCTTCCGCAGAAACCTCTTCTTCAAGGTTCTTCGCCGAAGAGAAGGAAATCACTTTTCCGGAAGCCGCCTCCGGACCTGCGTATTCTGCAAAAAGAGGCTCCGGCTCCGCATCTTGGGCAGGAAACGCTTCCGGTTCCATAAGGGCTTCTCCGGCAGGGAACATCTCCGGCTCCATAACAGCTTCTCCTACAGGGAACGCTTCCGCCTCCATAACGGCTTCCCCGGCAGGCAGCGCTTCCAGTTCCATAACGGCTTCCCCGGCAGGCAGCATCTCCGGCTCCATAACGGCTTCTCCGACAGGAAAGATCTCCTCTCCGTATACCTCCTCGGAAAAAGAAACCTCCTCCGTCGGCTCATTGGTCATGGCCGCCTCCTCAAGCTGTTCCCGTTCCCTTCTCTTTTCTACGGCCTCATGCTCTTCCTCTCTGATCCCCTGGTATTCTCTCTTTTCGAACTCTCGTTCCACTGCGCGGACGCGGGCTTCAAATTTCTTTTTATTGACCAGCTTCTCCTGCTCGGAGGGCGTAAGGGGTTCATACTGCATTTTCAGGTTCAGCGCCCGGTCCACATAAGTGCCCACGCTGAACCACAGGATGATTTCGTTGCAAAGCTGCACACACTCCTTCACCCGTCCCGCCTTATGGTAAAGATGTGCCAGCTCATAGGCCCATTTCTCCTCGAATTCATTCTTCCGGTATAATTCCAGAATCGTAATCATCTGATCAAGGTCGCCGTCCCTGGCCGCCTCAATCTGATAAGCCAGAAGGAGTTTTCCGATATCATTGGGGGCAATTTTCTTAAACTCCTCAAAATAGCTTTCCGCTTCTTCAAGGTTCCCTCCCTTGACACAAAGCTCCGTCAGCTTATAAAGCATCCTCCGCCCCATGGGCACCCGCTCATAGGCAAATAAAAGGACATTCTTTGCCTCCGCATAATTTTTGGCCTTTTCATATACCTGAGAAACCAGGGTCAGCATCTTGATATTTTTGACCTTGCTCCAGTCAATGGTATCCGCAATTTTTACCGCCGCATCATAATCCTTTTTCTCCGCATGCTTCTTGATCTTATCTTCTTTGATACTCAGTTCATATTTGTCCACAGTGCCACCTCAGATATCCTCATTCGTCATTTTTCCCTGCCAGTACACATAACTGTTATAAGTCTATCATACTCAATTTCCCTTGTCAAAAATAACTGTGAAAATAGCGGCATATTTCCACTCCGCCGAGACATTCCCGCTCCGCCCGGGCAGGCCCTGCGGTCTCCCGGAGAGCTCCATATGGGGAACGGAATTTCCATACGGCAAAAGCCCCGAACCGCTTCTGTGCGCGGTCCGGGGCCATTTATCATTAAATAAGCCGAAAAACATCAATAACGTCCGGTCTTGTAGCTTCCTGTGCTGTTTTGAAACATGGTCTTAATGGTTGCAAAGCTGGCCACCGCCGTCAGGGCGTAACCGACCAGCAAATCCTTCCAGTAGCCCGCATTGATCTCCGGATATTCTTTCAGGAAATCGGGAATCGTGCGGAATGCGTCGGTAAGAGAAACGTCCATGCCCCATACCTCTTCCACGGCCTTTTTGATTTCAAGAGCGTAAGCAATGTTATGGGCGAGATAAATGACTGCGGCCACGATGACGACAGAGATCACGATGCCGGCCGCATTGATCTTCCCCCCGAACTTCTCATAGCCCTTCAGGGCGCAGACAGCCGCCGCCAGTCCGGCGATTCCGGCTATGTAGCCAAGCTGGTAAATGAGCACCCAGAGAACGCCGCCGAGCAGTGCGCCCAAAAATGCGCCCACAATGCCGGTCACGATATTTCCCTTCCTTGCGGCAATCTCCTGCTTGTTGCCTTCCAGGCTGCTGCACATTTCATTGTAGCAGCTGTCGCACATAAAGTCCATTGTATTGTTAATGCTGCACAGAGCCACAGGAACCTCGTTTCCGCAATGGCTGCAGCAGGGCACATAACCGTTCTGAGTCAGGTAGGACACCGTCCTGTCCAGAATCTCCCTGATCTGCAGGCCTACTTTTCCGGAATGCTTCACAAGGATCTCTAGCTTTTTCCCGTCAAAGGAAGCCTTGGCGACCTTTTTGATCCCGGAGCGCAGTTCCGTAAGAAAGCTCTCCATCAGGTATGCCGGAGCCGTGCTCCCCTCCCTGGCATATACCGCAACTTTCCAAAAAACAGTCCCGTCGGCTCCCTGCCTCACATAAACAGGAAAGTTCCCGACCCTTCCCTGTAATACATTCCTGGGTTTTTCAAACAGATTGTCCGTGCCTTTCATCTGCTCTACAAGCGCCTGTTTCATATTCATTTCCTCCTACAAGTTTTTCAGCAACTCTATCTTAGCACTGTAAAAGAAAATTCTCAAGCCATTCCCCCCAAAAACCTGACTCTTTTAAGCCAGAGCTTCCGGCCCGAAGCTCTCCGGAAGCAGCTCCTCCAGGGAAAACACCCGGTATTCCGTCTCCGACTTTGCCAGAATTACCAGGAATTCCCATGGGCGGACAAATTCCCTGAGGGCCTGGCGGCAGATGCCGCAGGGCGGGCACCAGGACTCCACCCTCCCGCCGGGCCCGCCCATGATGACAATGCAGGAAAACTCCCGCTTTCCCTCGCTCACCGCCTTGAAAAGCGCCGTCCGCTCCGCACAGTTTCCCGCCGGATAAGAGGCGTTCTCCACATTGCAGCCGGTGTATATGGTCCCGTCCATGCAAAGAAGGGCCGCAGCCACGTGAAATCCGGAATAAGGCGCATAGGCCAGCCCAAGCTGTTCCCTGGCCCTGCCGACCAGCCTGCGGATCCGGTCTTCGGAAACCTGCTCTTTTTTTTCACATCCTGCTTTTTCCGTCATACAGCCGCCCTCCTTGTCTTCTGACGTCTCTTTTTCAGCCTTCCGCCTTCACGATCTTCACCAGACGGCTGGTTCCAAGCCTGTCCGCCCCCAGGCTTACAAATTTTCCCGCATCGTCAAAGGAGCCGATCCCGCCGGCTGCCTTGATCTTCACGCCCGGTCCCACATGGGCCGCAAACAGCTCCACATCCGCAAACGTGGCTCCGGCCGTGGAAAAGCCGGTGGAGGTTTTTATATAGTCGGCTCCGGCCTCGGTCACCGCCCTGCAAAGGGCTTCCTTCTCCTCCTCCGTCAAAAGGCAGGTCTCGACGATCACCTTTAACACCTTCTCCCCGCAGGCTTTCTTGATGGCCCGAATCTCTTCCGTGACCTTTTCAAACTCTCCCATGCGCACGTCTCCCAGATTCACCACCATGTCAATCTCGTCTGCTCCCTCTCTGATGGCTTCCTCTGTCTCAAAAACCTTCACCGCCGTGGTATTGTAGCCGTTGGGAAATCCGATGACCGTGCAGACCGACATCCGGTCTCCCAGATATTCCTTGGCCCGCTTCACATAAGAAGGCGGGATGCAGACCGACGCCGTCTGATAAGCGACCGCATCGTCGCACAGCGTCCTGATATCCTCCCAGGTGGCCGTCTGGGAAAGCACCGTGTGATCCACCCGTCCTAACAATTCTTCTCTGTTCATAATATACTCCCTCGTTTTATAGATTCGCCCTCCGGCGTCCCACTCATCATATCATGGATCTTTCTTTTTTTCCATCCTTTTGTTTCCGCCGGAGGATCACAGAAATTCCGTCATGTGCTTCCGGTACCAGACCGGCAGGAAATTTCTCTGGCAACCGGGATTCTCCCTCTCCCTGATCCCAATGGAATGAAAGAACGTCTTCCACAGGTCTTCATAATGATCCGAAGCCCCATAGGCTTCCAGAAAGGCGTCCGCCTGTTCCTTCGGGATCTTCGCCGTCATCCATTCTTCGCCGGCCCCGTGGATGGCCGCCTCCTGCCGCCCGTCATCATAGATCACCCAGTTCTCCCCAGGAAACCGGTCTGCAAAATGGGGCGCCACCAGCATGATGACCCGGCTCTTTGGAGAAATCGCAGCAAAAAGAACCCCGTTTTCCAGCTGCTCGAAGCGGATAAACTCCAGATACTGATGGGCTTCGTTGGCCACCTTCCTGGACAATGCAAAAACCTCTGCCACCGCAGGCTTCTGCAAAAGCCGCAAGACCCTCCCTCCATGGCGGAAGCCCTCAATCAGGAACCGGTAGACTGCGTCTGCCCGCTCCGGCCTTGCCGAAAATGCCGCCCGGCAGACCACCCGGAAGGCTTCCCCCGAAATCTTCCTCTGGATGGAGCGGGCCACCTTTTCTGATTTTTCATCGTCCGGCTCTACCGTTTCGTATTCCACGAAAAATTCCGGCTCGTACTGCTCCTTCATCAACAGCCGCACGTTCTCATGGCCAAGGCCCGAAGCCCAGGCGTCGTAGATCCCCGTAAAAATGCCCTCCAGGGAATCCTCGCACAGAAATACCTTCATAGCAAATTCCTTTCCAGATATTTGCGAAACAGGAAATTGTCGGAATATTCTGGCAGCATGTCCGTTCAAAGCCTGCTGCGCCAATCGTTCCGGCAAGCCCAGACCCGCAGAAGGCACTCGGGAAAAAATCCCTCCTGCCTTCTCTGGTCTTGCTTACACGGCGCAAAGGGCTTCTCCAGGAAATGCTGCCAGAATACCCCTGGAATTTTCGAGTTTCGCAATTGTCTGTTTCTTCCCTCCAAAGCCTGCTGCGCCAAACGTTCCGGCAAGCCCGGAACCGCAGAAGGCACTCGGGTATGAATCTCTCCTGCCTTCTCTGATCTTGCTTACACGGCGCAGAGGGCTTCTCCATGAAGAGCGGCCAGAGCTTTCCCGGTATTTTAATTTGGCGGCTGCCTGCAAAAACCAGAACGGTGCATCGCTTTACAGCTGTCCCGCCGCCGCTTTCTGAAGATCCTCTGCGCCGGACGCCGCCTGAAGCTTCATATCGTCGAAAAGGTTTAGCTGACGGTAGCATTCCCCGTGGGAAAGCTCCCAGTTCTTCTTCCGGTTGTCATCGATAAGTCCTGCCGTGATCCGGTTTTCTTCCAGTCGGACCGGAAACATCTGCTTTCCCCCCAGGGTGATAAAATAATGGGCCCGCTTTAACACCACTCCCATCCGCTTCAGATCCGGAAAATCCAGTTTTCCGAACCTCCTGGCATTATAAATCCTCCTGGCGGACTTGGCCCCGATCCCCGGTACCCGGAGAAGCATCTCGAAACCGGCGCTCATAACCTCCACCGGAAAATACTCCAGATGACGGACGGCCCAGTCGCATTTGGGATCCAGCAGGACATTGAAATTGGGCCGCTCCTCAGACAAAAGCTCTTGGGCCCGAAAGCCGTAAAACCGAAGGAGCCAGTCAGCCTGATAAAGACGATGTTCCCTGAGAAGGGGCGGCGGGCTTCCAGGAGCCGGAAGGGCGCCGTCCTCGTTGAGTCCGATATACGCAGAAAAAAACACCCGCTTCAAATCATATTGTCGATACAGTGCCTGGGTCACCATCATCATATGGTAGTCGCTCTCCGGCGTGGCCCCCACAATCATCTGGGTGCTCTGTCCCGCAGGGGCAAAGGTTCGGATGTCCAGGCCCCGCTCCGGCGGCCGCAGGACGCCGGTCCCATTCCCGTCCCAGAAACCGGCGCCTGACAGTTCCGGCTCCGGCATGCAGGCTCCTGTCCCGGACTCTGAACGGCCGGCCATAAGCCCCCTTCCGGAGCCTCCGGAAGCATAAACCAGGCCCCCGCCTTCAAGCCCTGAGCCGCCCGCTCCCGCCAGCCGCTTCTGATATTCCTCCTCTCCAAACAGCCCGTTCGACAACCCCTTTACGCCCCAGGCCCGCTCCAGCCTGGCCGTCTGCCCCATGGACTGCCTGGATTCCACGATCTTCTTCTGAATCCGGCTCATGGGCTTTAAAATGCTGTCCCGGCTTTTGTGAGGCGCAAGAGTACGCAGACTGTCCGCCGTGGGCAGCTCCAGATTGACGCTCATCCGGTCCGCCAAAAGCCCCACCTCGTCCAAAACGGAATCATCCGCTCCGGGAATGGCCTTCACATGGACATAGCCCCGGAACCGGTGCACTCGCCGGAGCTTCCAGACCACCTCGTAAATCTGCTCCATGGTATAAGTCGGGGAGCGGAACACTCCGGAGCTCAAAAACAAGCCTTCAATATAATTTCTCCGGTAAAACTCTATGGTCAGGGAACAGATCTCGTCCGGTGTAAAGGCCGCCCGCGCCACGTCGTTGGACCGCCTGTTCAGACAGTATTTGCAGTCATAAATGCAGTGGTTGGTCAAAAGGATCTTGAGCAGGGAAATGCATCTCCCGTCCGACGCAAAGCTGTGGCAGATCCCCGCCGCCACGGAATTGCCGATGGCCCCCTTCTTGCCGGCCCGGTCCACGCCGCTGGAGGTGCATGCCACGTCGTACTTGGCCGCATCCGATAATATCCGCAGTTTCTCTTCCAGCTCCACAAATCCCTGTTCCATTCCCGCTCCTTCGAATCCGAATATGTGTTTGTATTATTTTAGCATATACGTTCGTGTTCAGCAACCCTTTCTTTTTATTTTTTTGATTCTTTTTTACCGGCCGCCCATATATTTCCATATACGCCGCCCCCTTTTTGAAAATAACCAGCCCTTCAATATAGCCTTCCATTGTCAGCCTGTAAATATACATTGCGCGCAGCGGGCAAATATTCTATAATTAAAGCTGAAATCAAGCAATTGCGAATCCAAAAATTCATCGAATATTCTGGCAGTATTTCCAGGAGATGCACCCTGCGCCGTGAAAGCCGGACCAGAGAAGGCCGGAGGGATTTTTTCCCGAGCGCCTTCTGCGGGTCCGTGCCTGCCGGAACGCCTGGCACAGCTGGCTTTGGACGGACATACTGCCAGAATCCAGGAGGGATCTGCTTATGAAAAATATGATTGCATACTGCGGGCTGAACTGTGAAACCTGCGATGCTTATCTTGCAACAGTGAATGACGATCAGGAGCTGCGTGAGAAAACCGCCAGACTATGGGCCGAATTAAACCAGGCTCCTATTCTGCCTGAGCATATCAACTGCGAGGGCTGCCGCGTGGATGGAATCAAAACCATATACTGCGACAGTCTTTGCGCCATCCGCCAATGCGCAGTGAAAAAGGGCGTGACGACCTGCGGCAGCTGCCAGAGCATCGAAAAGTGTCAGACGGTGGAAATGGTTCTCTCGACTAATCCCGACGCCCTGAAAAATTTACAGTCTGTTCCAAAGACAGCAGACCATGAATGACCATGCCTCTGCTTTTGCCTCCCGTACACAAGGCAGAAACAGCTGTTTGCGAAGCTCGAAAATCCCTCGAGTATTCCGGCAGTATTTCCGGAAAAGCAACCGTTTGCGAAGCTCGAAAATCACTTTGAGTATTCCGGCAGTATTTCCGGAAAAGCAGCCGTTTGCGAAGCTCGAAAATTCCTCGAGTATTCTGGCAGTATTTCCGGGAGATGCCCTCTGCGCCGTGGAAGCAAGACCAGGGAAGGCCGGAGGGACTCTTTCCCGACTGCCTTCTGCGGGTCTGGGCTTGCCGGAACGCCTGGCGCAGCAGGCATTGAACGGACATACTGCCAGAATAGCCCGACAGTTTTAATGAAATCCAAAGGAGGAACATAACATGCGCTACACGGAACTGGATACCCCTTCCCTGCTCATTGACCGGGAACGGCTCCTGAAAAATCTGGCGGACCTGCAGCAGTACGCAGATGAAAACGGCGTTTCGCTGCGGCCGCACACCAAAACCCACAAGATGCCGAAGCTGGCAAAGCTCCAGGTGGAACAGGGCGCCTGCGGCATCGCCGTCGCAAAGACAGGCGAGGCAGAGGTCATGGCAGACCAGGGCCTCAGCGACATTTTCATCGCCAACGAGATCGTGGGCGTCCGGAAGCTGGAACGGATCGCCGCCCTGGCTAAAGCCGGCGTCCGCATCTCCTTCGGCATGGACTCCCCCTGCCAGGCCGTGCAGGCCGAGGAAGTATTTTCCGCAGAAGAAGTCACCGTCCCGGTGTTAATCGAGATCGAGGTGGGAGAAAACCGCTCCGGCATCATCCGGGAAGAGGATTTCATCCGGCTCCTGGACACCTTAAAAGACTGTCCCCACCTGTCCTTCGCAGGGCTTTTTTCCCATGACGGCAACAGCTATCACGCAAAGGACCTGGCCGAACTCCATGAGATCGCCGAAGGCGCCCAGCGGCGGACCCTCCAGTTTGCCGATCTGGCAAAGGCCCACGGCATGCCCTGCTCCGTCGTCAGCTACGGCGCAACGCCCACCTTTATGAACCACGTAAAGATTCTGAAAGGCATTACGGAGCTCCGGCCCGGCACCTACGCCCTGATGGACGCCTCTCAGGGGCATGCCGTCGGGACCCTGGACCGCTGTGCCGCCGCCGTCCTGGCTGCCGTCATCAGCAAGCCCACCGACACCCGCACCATTCTGGACGTGGGGGCCAAGGGCCTTACCATGCAGGAACGCACAGACGGAATCTGCGCCTCTCCCGGCGAAGGCACCATCCTGGAATACCCTCAAACCCACATTGATTCCGTATTTGACGAGCACGCCATCCTCTGCGACAAGGCGTTTCACGACCAGGTGAACATCGGCGATAAGGTGCGGATCATTCCCGTCCACATCTGCCCCGTGTGCAATCTCTATGATCGGGCCTTCCTGATCTCGGACGGCGAGGTGGTCGAGGAGCTTCCGATCTCCTGCCGGGGAAAGCTCCAATAAAGAGACGCCCCATATAAACAAAGGCGCCGGGCATGGATATTTAAATAAAAGACGTTCTGACAACCACCTCAGGGGGAAATGAAAATGAGCAAAATAAAAATCTTACAGGCACAGATGCCTGTGTCCGCCAGCCGGGAAGAGAATCTGTCCGCCGCCAAACGGGCTGTTGAAGCCGCAGCTTCGGAGCAGGCGGATCTCGTGTCCCTTCCGGAAATGTTCTGCTGCCCTTACGACACGGCAAATTTCCCGCTTTATGCCGAAGGGGAGGACGGCCCCGTCTTAAGCTGCTGCTCCCGGCTGGCCAGGACCTACGGGATTTACCTGTCCGCAGGCTCCGTGCCGGAGAGGGGCGAAGACGGCGCCGTCTACAATACCGCTTACGTATTTGACCGGGAAGGCAGGCAGATCGCCAGACACCGGAAGGCCCACCTCTTTGATATCGACGTGAAAGGCGGGCAGTCCTTCCGGGAATCCGACACGCTGTCCCCCGGAAATTCCGTTACCACCTTCCACACGGAATTCGGCGTCCTGGGCCTCTGCGTCTGCTATGATTTCCGCTTTCCGGAGATGGGCCGCTTAATGGCCGCACGGGGCGCCAGGCTGATCCTCGTGCCGGCGGCCTTCAACCCCACCACCGGGCCGGCCCACTGGGAGCTTATGTTCCGGGCTCAGTCCATGTTCAACCAGGTCTTCACCGTCGGCACCGCCCCTGCGCTGGATCCTGCAGGAGGCTACCATTCCTGGGGACATTCCATCGCAGTGAATCCCTGGGGGACCGTCCTCGCCCAGATGGGCACGGAGGCCGGCTGTCAGACAGTAGAATTGGATCTGTCCGAGGCCGATTCGGTGCGCAGTCAGCTTCCTCTGCTGGCACACCGGCGCACGGACCTGTACACCTTAAAGGAGAATAACCAATGAAAACAGTCACCATCGAATCCAAAATCCAGAACAAGGGACATTACGTTCCCGGCGTCATATCCAGAGGAATGCTCTACGTCTCCGGTCAGCTCCCGGTGCACCACGAAACCGGCGAGCCCATTTCCGGAGACATCGTCCGCCAGACAGAGGACGCCCTCCACAACGTGGAGCTGGTACTGAAAGCCGCCGGCTGCACAAAGGAAAACGTCGTCCTGTGCCGCCTCTATATCCCGGACGTGGCTTACTGGGATCAGGTAAATGAAGCCTACGCCGGATTTTTCGGAGACCATAAGCCCGCTCGGGTAATCGTCCCCAGCCGGGAGCTTCACGGAGGCGCATTGGTAGAAATCGAAGCCGTCGCCGAACTTCCGGAGTCGTGACCGCCCCTTTCAGCTATCAGTAATTGCGGGGCTATTCTGGCAATATGTCCGTTCAAAGCCTGCTGCGCCAACCGTTCCGGCAAGCCCCAAACCGCAGAAGCCAC
>CATJIW010000298.1 GCA_949740745.1 uncultured Lachnospiraceae bacterium
CCCGTTTATGTTCCCTTACAGTCTTGCTTTTATTTTTAACCAGCCACCTGACTGGAAAGCGCAGGATTTTCTTTGCTGCTTTAACCGCCCTGCAGGGGATTCTCACCTTGCCTGCCGCTGTGCCTGACATCAACAGCCGGGTTGGATTTACGTGGCAGAGTATTCCGGAATGGATTGGGTTCCTCGGCCTGATTGGCGTGTTGGCCTGTATGGGGTGGGCATGGAAACAGAAAGATTTATTTTCCCGCTTCTTCTGTCCGGCTGTGCTGGCAGGGCTGGCCGTTGCCACGACATGGATGCTGGCAGTTCCAGCTCTGCGGCGGAAAGTGGGGGAGCAGCTTGTTTTAGGCGCGCACAGTTACTTCCTTTGGCGGCTGATGGGGCTGATGATAGCGGCGGCGGTCTTTGCCGCGCTGATGGAATGGGTGGTAAAAGAAATTACCCGCAGGGCAGAAACAAAGCTGCTGGCACAGCAGTATGAAATCGCCCAGTCCGGTTTTGAAAACCTGCGCCGTCACCAGGAGGAAGTGATGATGTTACGGCACGATATGAAAAAGCATCTGACTTTCCTGCGGCAGAGTATATCGGACAAAGCAGCTGCCCAATATCTGGACGGACTGATCGGGCAGCAACAGGCCCTCTCCCCGGTGGTGCAGAGCCGGAACCAGGCACTGGACATTATCCTTAATGCAAAACTTGGGGAAGCTGCCGGGAAGGGGATCGCGGTGGAAGTGGTACAGGCCGACGCCCCAAAATCCCTGCCGCTGTCGGACGCAGAGCTGTGCGCCCTGATGATGAATCTTTTGGACAATGCCATCCATGCGGCAGCTAAAACTGAAAAACCGTTTCTCCGGCTGGATATGCACCAAAAGGACGGTTTCTTTGTGTTCGTCTGTGAAAATACAGCTATACCTGAAGCGGCGGAAAAAAACGCAGAAAAAACGGCCGCGTCACAACACGGCCTGGGAATGAAGATTATGGAACAGATTATGAACCGCCACGGAAATTTGATGGAGGTGAAACGGCTGTCCGGCTCCTACCGTGTCACGGTTGCGCTCCCCCTTGTCACTCTCTCAGATAACGCATAAAGCTTTCTTTCATCTGCGCCTGCCGATATTTGCTTACCGGGAGCGTCTGCCCGTTTTTCAAGGTCAGCTCGCAGTAGCGGATCGTCCGGATAAACGTGAGGTTGACAAGCAGCGTCCGGTGGCAAAACACAAACCGTTCCTTGGGAAGCAGCCGTTCCAGTTCGGATATTTTTGAACCGGTCTTACATTCACCGTCCACCAGAACCAGCCGGGTTCCCCGCTCCCAGGGTTCTATGTAAATTACATCGGATACCAGAATCCTGCGCTGGCCCTCTGCGGTCGGCAGCAGGATTTCTTTTTGCGTCAGATATGTTCGGCAGCAGTACAGCAGGGCCTCCCGCAGCTTCTCCCGCTGGATGGGCTTTGCCAGATACCGTACCGCCGA
>CATJIW010000299.1 GCA_949740745.1 uncultured Lachnospiraceae bacterium
GAAAGGGGGAATTGCCATGGCAAGGGATATGACGGTGGGAAAGCCTTTTCCCACGCTTTTTAAATTTGCGATGCCCATGGTGGTGGGCAATCTGTTTCAGCAGCTTTACAATGTGGTGGATTCCATGGTGGTAGGCAATTTTGTGGGCGAGGACGCCCTGGCTGCCGTGGGGACCACCACCTCGATCACCTTTCTTTTTATCGCCGTGGCCGTGGGCATGGGGATCGGATGCTCCGTGGTGATCTCCCAGCTTTTCGGAGCGAAGCATATGGATACCATGAAGTCGGCCATCTCCACGTCGCTGATCGCCATGTTTGTCCTGGGAGCCGGACTGTCGTTATTCGGCCTGACGGCCAACCGGCTGATCTTAACCTGGCTCTCCGTGCCGGAAAACATTTTCGAGGATGCGGCCGCTTATCTGCAGATTTACTGTATGGGCCTTATTTTCCTGTTTATGTACAATATTTTAAACTCGGTGTTCAACGCCCTGGGGGAGTCCCGGTTTCCGCTGGTGTTCCTGACCCTGTCCTCCCTGCTCAACGTGGCGCTGGATCTGTATTTCGTGATCCGCTTACATATGGGAGTGCCCGGCGTGGCCTGGGCCACCCTCATTGCCCAGGGGATATCCGCCGTGCTGTCTTTTTTCGTTTTGATGCGGCATTTCAGACGGATCGAGACTGCAGAAAAGCCGAAGCTTTTTGACGGGCGGCTCCTTGCCCGGATGTTCCGGCTGGCCGTTCCCACCACCATCCAGCAGTCCATCGTTTCTTTGGGGCTGGTCTTTGTCCAGGGGCTGGTGAACGGCTACGGGTCCGTGGTGATCGCCGGGTATACGGCGGCGACGAAGATCGACACCATCGCCATCGGTCCCATGGTTCAGGTGGGAAATTCAGTCTCCACCTTCACGGCCCAGAACATGGGGGCCGGGAAGACGGAGCGGGTGAAGTCCGGGCTGGTTTCCGGCCTGATCATTTCGGCGGGAATCTCCCTCTCCCTGACGGCCGTCCTGTTTTTCTTCGGGGAGAGCTTTTTAAACGCCTTTATGGACAGTGCGAAAAGCGTGGAGGCGATCCGCTGCGGCATTGATTATATCTACGTGGTGTCAGCCTTCTATGTGCTGATGGGCACCATGAACGTGTTCAACGGGGTGCTGAGGGGAGCGGGGGACATGAAGGTCTTTATGACGGCGACCTTGACAAATTTCGGCCTGCGGATCCTGTTTGCCCACATTCTTTCTGCCACGGCCATGGGGCCCGCCGGGATCTGGTGGTCCATTCCCATCGGCTGGGGCGCCGGCATCCTGATTTCAGGGATCCGCTACGCAAGCGGGAAATGGAAGACGAAAAAGCTGGTGGCGGAGGAGTCGTGAATCGTTCAGATAATTGTGAAACACAACAGTATGTCGGAGATTCTGGCAATATTTCCGGGAAAAGCCCTCTGCGCCGTGGAGGCAAGACCAGAGAAGGCAGGAGGAACTCTTTTCCGAGTGACTTCTGTGGTTCTGGGCTTGCCGGAGCCGCTGGGCGCTGCAGGCTTTGGACGGACACATTGCCAGAATCCTCCCGTAATTTTCCGTTTCGCAATTACCTATTGAATATTTTATTAGGAAGGAGTAGAAAAGATGGCTGATATCGTTCTCTTTGACCTGGACGGAACCTTGACCGATCCCTGGGAGGGGATTACCCGCTGCGTCCAGTACGGCATGGAGGCGGCGGGGCATTATGAGCCGGACCGGGAGAAGCTGACGCCCTTTATCGGGCCGCCCCTTATGGACATGTTCATGGGCGAATACGGCTTTACGAAGGAGCAGGCGGAGCTGGCCGTGGACAAATACCGGGAGAGATTCAGGGAAAAGGGCATGTATGAAAATAAGATTTATGAGGGGATCGAGGAGCTGCTGAAAGCGCTTAAGGCGTCCGGAAAGAGGCTTGGGGGGGCTACCTCCAAGCCGGAGGTGTTTGCCGTGCCCATTCTCGAATATTTTCATATTGACTCGTATTTTGAACACATTGTGGGAAGCGAGCTTTCCGGGGAACGGGTGAGAAAAGGCGACGTGATCAAGGAAGCCCTGCGCCGGTTTGGCGCAGAGGGAAAGGCCGGCGAAAAAGGAGAAAGAGCAATGGTATGGATGGTGGGGGACCGGAAGCATGACGTGATCGGGGCGGGGGAGGCAGGGATCCCCTGCGTCGGCGTCCTCTACGGCTACGGCGGCTATGAGGAGCTTTCCCAGGCGGGGGCGGACAGACTGGTTTCCACGGTAGGGGAGCTTGCCAGGCTCCTGTCTGCGTTATGAAGCCCTACCGGGATTTTGACGGGGAGATGAAACGGCAGTTCGGGAAGAAGCTGTACCGCCTGTCTCTGAACGGGGGGCTTGGATGCCCTAACAGAGAAGGGGGCTTCGGAGGGGGCGGATGCATTTTCTGCAGCGGGGGCGGCTCCGGAGATTTTGCGGCAGACAGAAAGCGGCCGGTTGCGGAACAGCTTAAGGAAGCGAAGGCCCTGGTGGCCGGAAAACTCCCGAAGCGGACGCCCTGCGGCTATGTGGCGTATTTTCAGGCCTACACGGGAACCTACGGGCCGGTGCCAAAACTGGAAGCCATGTTTTCCGAGGCCATGGAGGACGAGGAGGTGGAGGTGCTCTCCGTTGCCACCAGGCCGGACTGCCTGCCGGAGGAGACGGTTTCGCTTTTGTCCCGGCTAAGCCGCAGGAAGCCGGTGTGGATCGAGCTTGGACTGCAGACGGCGGTTCCGGAGACGGCGGCCTTTATCCGCCGGGGATATCCGCTTTCCTGCTTCACGGAGGCCCGGAGAAGACTTCGTCTGGCCGGGATTCCGGTCATCGCCCACGTGATCCTGGGGCTTCCGGGGGAGGGGAGAGCAGAGGTCTTAAAGACTGTCGACTATCTCAATGAACAAAAGGTCGAGGGGATCAAGCTGCAGCTTCTGCACATTTTGGAGGGAACCGATTTGGCGGAGCTTTACCGGGAGGGAAAGGCGGAGCCTCTCTCCTTTGAGGCGTATGAAGCACTTTTATTTGCGGCCCTTATGAGGCTTCGGCCGGAGACGGTGGTGCACCGGATCACCGGGGACGGCCCGAAGCGCCTGCTCCTTGCGCCCCTTTGGAGCGGGGACAAAAAGGGGGTGTATAACCGGCTCCACCGGGACATGGAGGAGCAGGGCATTTATCAGGGAAAGGAATTTAAGGAGGAAGGAATATGACACCGAGAGAATTGTTTAATGAGAAGAGAGGAAGCTCTGTAGTCAGGAATTTACAGGGAAGGGGCTTTGACGCCTGCTACTGTAAGACAGGGGAAGAGGCGAAGGAAAAGGCTCTGGAATGGATCCGGGAGGGGGCTTCGGTTGCCTGGGGAGGCTCCATGACCATCCGGGATATCGGGCTTACAAAGGCGCTGGATGAGGGGAATTATCAGGTGATCGACCGGGATAAGGCGGCGACCGCAGAGGAAAAGCAGAAGGCGGCCATGGATGCGCTTTCGGCAGAGTATTTCCTGACCAGCGCCAACGGCATCAGCGAGGACGGCCAGCTTGTCAACGTGGACGGGAACGGAAACCGGGTGGCGGCCATTGTGTTCGGGCCAAAGTATGTGATCGTCGTGGCCGGGATGAACAAGGTGGTACGGACGGTCGGGGACGCCATGGTGCGGGCCAGGACCGTGGCGGCGCCCTTGAACCAGCAGCGGTTTTTAAAGAACACGCCCTGCACCGTCACCGGCGTCTGCGGCGACTGCAGGTCGCCGGAATGCATCTGCAACCAGCTCCTGACCACCAGAAACTGCCGGCCCGCCGGGCGGATCAAGGTGATCCTGGTGGGAGAGGAGCTGGGATATTAAGCATTTGTTTGATTTGCCGCCTGAACTTCGCCGGCGTCCAGCCGCCCTCCGAAAAGCAGAGTGAGCAGGAAGGCGGCGGCAAAGGCGATGACGGCGGA
>CATJIW010000300.1 GCA_949740745.1 uncultured Lachnospiraceae bacterium
CAGGGATCTCACAGCTTTCATAGGTATGTTTGGGCTTTCCGCACTCCGCCACGATGGTATCGATAAACCGGATGATCTCCTGATTCAGCTCATGGGCCGCAAAAATCGCCTCGATCATCCGATCCTCCGGCACCTCGTTGGCTCCCGCCTCGATCATGATGACCTTGTCTCTGGTGGAAGCGACCGTCAGGGCCATGTCGGAGACCTGCTTCTGATTGGCGGTAGGGTTAAATACCAGCCTGCCGTCGATCATGCCCACCTGGGTGGCCGCCGTAGGACCGTCAAAGGGGATATCCGAAATGGAAACCGCAATGGCGGAGCCCAGCATGGCCGTCAGCTCCGGGCTGCACTCCGGATCCACGGACATGACCAGGTTATTCAAAGTCACGTCGTTTCTGTAATCCTTGGGGAAAAGAGGGCGCATGGGCCGGTCGATCACGCGTGCCGTCAGGGTCGCATTCTCCGACGCCTTTCCCTCCCTCCTGTTAAAGCCTCCGGGAATCTTGCCTACCGCATAAAGCTTCTCCTCAAATTCCACGCTTAAGGGAAAGAAATCAATCCCCTCCCTGGGCTTATCCGAGGCCGTCGCCGTAGAAAGCACCACCGTATCGCCATAATGCATAAATGCCGCGCCGTTGGCCTGGGCCGCAACCCGCCCCACGTCCACAGTCAGGGTCCTTCCGGCCAGCTCCATTGAAAAACTCTTATACATAAAATTCTCCTTTTCTCTCAGGGGCGGAAAACATCGAAACTACTGAAAAACACAGATTTCGGAAATCTGTCCTTTTCAGTGGTCTCGAATGTAAATTCCGCCGGATCTGCAGGTTGTTTTCTCACGGAAAAATCCGCCGGAGCTTTCCATGAGAGAACAGGGTGGAATCCCTCCACCCTGATGTTCCCAAACTCTTCCGTTATTTCCTGATGCCGAGACGGGCGATCAGGCTGCGGTATGCCTCGATATCGCTTCTCTTCAAATAGTCAAGAAGTCCGCGCCTTTGGCCGACCATTTTCAGAAGCCCTCTTCTGGAATGATGATCCTTCTGGTTCACCTTTAAATGCTCGGTCAGCTCTGAGATCCTGGCCGTGAGGATTGCGATCTGAACCTCCGGAGAACCGGTATCTCCGGGCTTCCTTCCATAAGCTTCAATAATCTCCGCTTTCTTTTCCTTTGAAATCATGCTTTTGTTTCCTCCTGTTATTCTTTGTCACACCGGATACCAGGCACAGGCTGGAGTTTCCTTGCGCTGAGCATCGGCGTAATTTCATACCGATACAGTATAACACATGCATTTCCGATTGTAAACCGCTAAATTCTTAAAAGAGCCGCCTATATGGCAAAAAAACGGCGGCTTTCCTCCGCGTCCTTTACCAGCTGCGCCTTCAGTTCTTCCACGGAGGCAAATTGCCGCTCTTTTCTCTGATAACGGAACAGCTGCACGTCCAGGGTCCTCCCATACAGATCCCTGTCAAAGTCAAAAATATAGGTTTCCACGCCTTTCGGATAATTCCCCTCGATGGTGGGCTTGTACCCCACATTGGAAACTCCCCGCCATATCTTCCCGTCAATTTCCACGGCGGCCGTATAAACGCCGTTTGGCGGCAGGAGCTTCTCTCTGTCCGGGATCTGGTTAATGGTGGGCATTCCAAAGGTTCTGCCCAGGTGGTTGCCGTGGACCACCTCGCCGGTCACCGTATAGGGATATCCAAGAAGCCGGTTCACCTGCTCCAGGTGCCCCAGCGCAAGCTCCTCTCTCACCAGCGTGCTGCTGATGACCCTCCCGGCTGCGTCCCGTTCCTTTTCGATCACCGTAAGCCCGTAGCCGTAAGCCTCTGCAAGCTGCGAAAGAAGCGCAGTATTCCCGCGCCTTTGACGGCCAAAGCAAAAATCAGGCCCCGTAACGATCCGCTTTACCTGAAGCTCCTTCACCAGAAGCTCTACAAAGGCTTCCGGTTCCATGCGGGAGACCTCTTCCGTAAACGGGTATTCCACCAGCCGTTCCACGCCCAGCCGTTCCATATGGATCCGTTTTTCCCGGTTCGTCAAAAGCACCGGCTGCGCCTCTCCCTCCGTAACCGTCCTGGGCGGCCTGGAAAAAGTAAATACTACCGTTTCCAGCCCTTCCGCCTTCGATCTCAGCACCTCGCCGATCAGCTTCCTGTGTCCTCTGTGGAGTCCGTCAAACTTCCCAAGAGTCACCGCCGAGGGGCGTCCTGAGACAGATAATCCTGTCTGTCCGGCAATCAATCTCATTCCTGCTCCTTTGCTCCTGTAAAAAAAAGAGTTTCGGGACGATACCGGTCCTCTTTTCCGTCATAAGAATAGATTCCGATAAACCGCCCCCTGCTGTCATAGATCCGGACCCGTTTGGGATCGTCCGCGAAGCATCCGTCCGCCTCTGCGGAAGCTGCCTCCGGCGCCTGGTCAAAACTCCTCTGCCTAAGCTCCTCCCGCCTCATCGGATTCCCGTTATAAAGCCGCTTTTCCGAGCCCTCTGCCGCAGAAAAAGCCGGCCAGGAGGAAAACAGGACGTCCACGTCTGTTATGGCCTGCCCCAGGGTTCCCGCATCCCGCATGGCTTCGATCTGCCAAAGCGTCCTGGCCTCTTCCAGACAAAACTGCGCCACCCTGGTCCGCACCAGCGACTCCATGCAGCCTCCGCAGCCCAGGCGGCTGCCGATATCATGGCAGAGCGTCCGGATGTAGGTCCCCTTTGAGCACTTCACCGTCATGGTCACTCTGGGAAGCTCCAGCCTTTCGACGACGATCCCGTGAATGCGGACGCGCCTTGGCTGCCGCTCCACTTCCTTTCCCTGTCTGGCCAGCTCATACAGCCTTTTCCCGCCGACCTTGAGAGCGGAATACATGGGCGGAAGCTGGTCATATTCTCCCACAAAGCTCATGACCGCCTCCTTCACCGCCTCCTCGTCCGTCTCCGGGGCCCGTTCTCCAAGAACCCTTCCAAAGACGTCCTGGGTATCCGTCTCCCTTCCCAGAAGCAGCACCGCCCGGTACTCTTTGTCCTTGTCCGTCAAGAGCCCGCAGGCCCTGGTCGCCTTTCCCAGGCAGACCGGAAGCACACCCTCCGCCTCCGGATCCAGCGTCCCCGTATGGCCGATTTTTTTCTGTTTTAAAATTCCGCGGAGCTTCGCCACCACGTCATGGGAGGTAAAGCCCCGCTCCTTATACACATTCAGTATTCCGTCCACGCCTGTTTCAGTACCTTTCCGTCAGGCTCTTCTGCCTTCCCGCCAGAGGCCCGCTTCGATAAGCTGTTCTTCTATATGTTTTGACAGGTTGTTGATCACATCATAAACCGACCCGGCCATGGTACAGCCCGCCGCGCGCACATGGCCTCCGCCTCCGAAAAAGGAAGCGACCCGGCTCACGTCCACAGCCTGATTGGAACGCATGCTTACCTTATAAACCTGCGGCGCCGTCTCACAGAGAAAGATTGCGCACTCCACGCCCTTCGTCACCCGAAGCTGGTCGATGATGCCTTCCAGATCCTTTGCCTTTGCCTGATAAAAATCCATGTTTTTCTTCCGGACCGCAGCGAAAACACACAGCCCATCCATAAAAAGCACGCTTTCCGTCAGCATTCTCCCAAGGATCTGATTCTGCCGGTAGGTTTTTTCATAAAAGGTCTGATCGATGATCTTTGAAAAATTGATTCCTTTTTCCATCAGCCTCCCGGCGATCCGCATGGTTTCCCCGCTGGTATTGGAATGCTTGAACACGCCGGTATCGTGGGCGATGCCCATATACAGACACTCCGCCACGGCTTCGTCCACAAGCCCGTCGTCCATTAAGGTATAGAGCACCTCGCTGGTGGCGCTGGCGTCCGGACACACATGGGAAACCTCCGCAAACCCCTGGTTGGTCACATGGTGATCAATGCAGACCGTCCTTCCCGCCTGCTCAAAATAGACTCCAAAGCCCCCCAGACGCTCCCTGTCGCTGGTATCCAGGGCAATGACGAGATCATAGATCGTGCCGTCGGAAGTCTCATGGCTGATCTCTTCCGCCCCCTTCAGAAACCCGAAGGAATCGGGGATCTCTTCCAGATACACCCTGACGGAAAGCTCCGGAGCCAGATTGGCCAGATAGTTTTTAAGCCCCAGGCAGGCTCCGACACAGTCTCCGTCCGGCCGCACATGGCCGAGAATGGCGGCATTCTCCGCCTGCCCGAGGATCTCCCTGATATTCTCCATGCTGCTCTTCCTCCTTAACCCTCTGCATCCTGTTCCTGCCCGTTCTCCGGGCCCTCCCATCCGGGGCCCGCCTCTCCCTCCGGAGCCCTTTCTGTCCCCGTCACCTCATCAATCAGCCTTGTCATATGGACGCCGTATTCGATGGACTGGTCCAGGACAAAAGTGATCTCCGGAGTATTCCTCAGATTCAGAGAGCCCGCAAGGGCCCGCCGGATATAGCCAACGGCATTTTTAAGGCCCTCCAGGGTTCCCTTCGCCTCCTCCTCACTGCCGAGAACGCTGATATACGCCTTGCAGTATTTTAAATCCGGAGCCACCGACACCGCCACGACGGAGGTCATGGGATGGATCCTGGGATCCTTCACTTCCGTTCGGATAATACGACTCAGTTCCCGCTGTACTTCACTGTTGATACGGATATTTTTTATGCTGTTTTTACGCAATGTTTCACCAATCTTTCCGGAATCCCCCTTACCTGGGAACCTCCTCCATGACATACGCTTCTACCATGTCGTCTTCCCGGATATCGTTGAATCCCTCAAATACAAGCCCGCACTCGAAGCCCTTGGCCACTTCCTTCACATCGTCCTTAAACCGTCTGAGAGAAGCAAGCGCTCCCTCGAAGAGCTGCTCGCCGTCGCGGCTCAGGCGCACGCTGCAGTTTCTCTGGAATTTGCCGTCTAGGACGTAAGAGCCCGCAATGGTGCCTACGCCGGAGGCCTTGAAGGTCTGGCGGACCACCGCATGGCCGATCACCTTCTCTTCGAAGATCGGATCCAGCATGCCCTTCATGGCCGCCTCCACGTCCTCGATGGCCTGGTAGATCACCTTGTACAGGCGGATATCCACCTTTTCCTGCTCTGCCACGGACTTGGCCATGGCATCCGGCCGGACATTGAACCCGATAATAATGGCATTGGAGGCAGAAGCCAGAGACACGTCGGACTCGTTGATGGCGCCGACGCCTCCGTGGATCACCTTCACCACCACCTC
>CATJIW010000301.1 GCA_949740745.1 uncultured Lachnospiraceae bacterium
AAAATCCAAGCTGTTCATTTTAAAGCAGCAGGAAAATGCCGCCAATCTGTCGGATATCCGGGGAGATGTGGCGGAGATCGGCTGGGGAAGCCAGATCCGTTCCTATGTCCTGCAGCCCTATACCATGGTGAAGGATCACAGGACCAATGAAGAAAGCGGAAACGTGTCGAGTGTCCTGGACGGGAACCTGGACGGCTTTATCAGCGCTTATTTGAAATACCTGAAGCTGGGGGAGCAGAAGTAGGGGACTGTATATCCGGAAGTGACGGATGAAGGAGAAGAATATGAATATCAGTTACCTTGAAACCCTGCCGGAGGTGGAGAATAAACCGGGGCTTCCGCTGCAGGAGGGAGAAAAGCTTGTCTTTCTTTCCCGGCTGTCGATGCTGGGGACCGAGAAGGGCAGACTGATCAGTGCGGCGGGCTGGGATTGCTTTCTGGCTCTGACAAACCGGAACCTGATCGTCCATAACGGCGCCGGAATCTGGATCTGTGACCTTTTGAAGGAGCTTGTGAGCTGTGAAAAGATAGAAAGACGTACTTTGTTTTTTAAGCCGGCCTTTCATTTTTTGGCGCTCCTCAGGAATGAGGTCGTCTTTGACAACGGAAAGCAGAGGCTTTCCGGATTTGAGTTTTATTTCGAAAAAGGCACGGACGATATGGCAGGATTCGAGGAGATCATGGGACATTTGTTCCCTTAGACAGGCAGAACGCAAACCGCCGCAAAACGGAGAGGCTCTTAATGGGAGAGCTCTCCGGGGCGGCGGTTTTTTATGCGCAGAGGTGCAGAAGAAAAAGGGATTGTGGAGGAGAATATGTCATACGAGCGGGTAAAAGAATATTTCGAGAGCGTGAATATGGGTGAGAGGGTTATGGTCTTTGAGAAGTCCAGCGCAACCGTGGAGGAGGCGGCAGAGGCGGTGGGCTGTGAGGCAAAGCAGATTGCGAAGACCATGTCCTTCCTGCAAAAAGAAGGTCCGGTGCTGATTGTTGCGGCCGGGGACGCAAGGGTGGACAATAAAAAATACAAGGCGGAATTTCATCAGAAGGCGAAGATGATTCCCGGCGGCCAGGTGGAGGAGCTGATCGGACATGCGCCCGGCGGCGTGTGTCCCTTTGTGATCAATCCGGAGGTGACGGTCTTTCTGGATGTTTCTTTAAAACGGTTTGAAATCGTCTACCCGGCGGCCGGAAGCGGCCACAGCGCAGTGAGGCTGTCCGTCCCGGAGCTGGAGCAGTATTCCGGGCCGGCAAGGTGGGTGGATGTCTGCAGCGTCTGACGGTAACTAAATTATGGACGGGGCAAGAACATATTTGTGATTTTGGAGGAAGCGCAGATGAGGCGAAGCGACAGGGAACTAAAGGACAGGGAGCAGATCCTTGCAGTAATGAAGAAGTGCGGCGTGTGCCGCCTGGCGCTGAACGACGGGGGGTATCCTTATATCCTGCCTTTAAATTTCGGCATGGAGGAGAAGGAGGGACAGCTTGTTTTATATTTCCACGGGGCGGAGGAGGGAAAGAAATACGAGCTGATTAAGAAGGACAGCCGTGCCGGCTTTGAAATGGATTGTTCCCATGAGCTGGTGACAAAGAACGGGAAGGACGGCTGTTCCTGTACGATGAAATATGAGAGCGTCATCGGGCGGGGCAGGATTGAGCCGGTTCCTGACGGGGAAAAACAGGATGCGCTGTGTGCCCTGATGAGGCATTACCATGAAGAGGAATGCGCATTCAATCAGGCGGTCCTGTCCCGCACGAGGGTGTTTAAGCTGATTGTGGAGCAGATGAGCGGAAAGGCGCGGTGAGAGGATGACGGCGGCAGGCCATCGTTTCTTCCGTGTCCTCCTGCCAAAGCAGGTAAATTTAAAAGAACAGTTCTTTATGACCCGGCCGGGGGATGTTGTTCCTGGCCGGATGTCTCAAAAATTAGCTTTGTCACGTGGGAGGAGGATATAAGAATGATGCGGACAGGGAAGAGGACGGCGGCGGGTGTATTTGCCGCGGCATGTCTGTTAATGCTGGCTGCAGGGACGGTGATGGCAGGATGCGGCGGAGAAGGGGAGAAGGAAATGGCGGCTTCCGTCATGCGGCTTATAAAAACGGAGGGGGAGGTGGAGGTGACGGACCATGAGGACGGCGCCGTGCCGCTTGTGGAAAATCTCAGTCTTTACAGCGGCTATGGACTTGCCACCCATCCTCTGAGCTATGGGTGGATCAGCCTTGATGACGCAAAGCTGGCCAAAATGGATGCCGTCAGTGAGATTGAAATCCAAAAGTCCGAGGGAAAGCTGGAAATTGAAGTCAAGTCCGGCGGCATGTTTTTCAACGTGACCGAGCCGCTTGCCGGGGATGAGACGATGGACATCCGTTCTTCCTCGATGGTGGTGGGGATCCGGGGCACCTGCGGCTGGGTCGAGACGGAGGGAGAAGGGGCCCTGCGGGTCGGCCTGTTTAAAGGAGAGGTGGAGTGTTCGATTTTTGACGAGGAGGGAAGCCTGCTGGCGGAGGAGACGATCACTGCCGGACAGACCGCGCGGATGGTGAAAGGGGCGGAGGGCGCGTCCATTACCGTGTCGGAGCTTGGCGCCGGAGGCCTGCCCGGATTTGTGCGGCAGGAGCTGCGCCGGGATGATTCGTTGGCGGCCGGGCTCGCAGAGGCTTCAGGGATTGACGTGTATGCGGAATTTCCGGCAGGTCTGCCCCTGCCCTTGCGGTGTTATCAGATTGCGGCCATGAGCCAGACTCCGCATGACCGGATCGACTATTCCTATGAGGAGGAGACCGGACGCATCCGCTGTGTCAGCTATGAAGTTTCGGATGCCTGGAAGGAGCGAACGTCCTGGTATATGGAGGTCACCTATGATGCCAGGGGCAGGATCGAGAAGCAGCAGACATACGGCGGGGACGGCGTGCCGGGGAGCCGTATGATCCAGGTGGAAAGCGGCGCAGATTACAGTGTCTATGAGATGACGGACCGGGGCGGAGTGCTTACGGACCGCATTACGGTTTATTATGACGGGCAGGGGCGGCTGCTTCGCTCCGAGTACGACGGCGCCGTTTCCGAGGGGAAGGCCGGCATGTACATCCTTTACGATTATGACGGGCAGGGACGGCTGCTTCGCCGCATCCAGGTGACTGAAAGCTGGTCTGCCGTTTCTCAGGTGTATATGTACGATGAGAAAGAGCCGATGACCGAAAGCTCCTTTGTGATGCCGAGGGGTGTCACCTGGCCGGATTACGGCGATCCCGCCTGGCAGGAAGGCCGGAAAGGGGCGGTTCTGCCGTCCGGCCTGCGGCAAAGAGAAGGTTCTGCAGAGGAAACCCTGTGATATTTATGAAAAAGTAGTTGCATATTCCCGGAAAATGTGCTAGTATTCTCTGTGGTAAAAACATTTGTGTTTGATGGACGGACGTTTTCGGAGGCGGAGAGGCAATGGCAGAGGACAATCAGTATTATGTGGTCAGAAACAAGGCCGTGCCGGACGTGCTTCTTAAGGTCGTGGAGGCAAAGCGTCTTCTGGCCTCTGAGCGGGCGTGCTCGGTGCAGGAGGCGACGGAGCGGGTCGGGATCAGCAGGAGTTCCTTCTATAAATATAAGGATGATATCTTCCCGTTCCATGACAATGCCAGGGGCAGGACCATTACCTTTGTGATGCAGATGGATGATGTGCCCGGGCTTTTGTCGGAGGTTCTGAAGATCATTGCAGATTATAACGGGAATATTCTGACGATCAATCAGACGATTCCCATTAACGGCGTGGCGTCTTTAACCTTGAGCATCGACGTGCTTCCGATCACCGGAGACACCTCTTTCATGCTGGAGGGCATCGAGCGGCTGGAAGGGATCCATTATCTGAAAATACTGGGAAGAGAATGAGAGGAAAAGATCAATGAAGATTGCAATCATGGGATACGGCACCATCGGTTCCGGCGTG
>CATJIW010000302.1 GCA_949740745.1 uncultured Lachnospiraceae bacterium
ATAGTTTCTAAAGATTTTCTGAATCCCCTTGCCATTCCCGGAAAAGCGTGCTATAGTGGCAGGCAGAAAACATATAATGAAAATAATTTAACAATTGGAATCCCTTCGGGGGAAGGAAGGCATTTGAGTGTGAAAGCGATGAAAACAGTGAAAAATTTCTTTGGCCGATATCGTCAGGCCTGGGTTCTTCTTTATGTTTTTATTTATTTCCCCTGGTTTTTCTGGCTGGAACGCCACGTGACCATCGGAACCCCCTTTACCAATATTCATATCGCATTTGACGATCTGATTCCGTTTTGCGAATATTTTATCATCCCATATTTCTTCTGGTTCTTCTTTGTGGCCGGTTCCGTTGCGTTTTTCCTGTTCCGGCGGCCCAGGAAGGAGTTTTACCGGATGACGGCCTTTCTGTTCATCGGAATGACCGTCTGCCTGGCTATCTGCACCCTTTTTCCCAACGGGCAGACCATGCGGCCCCCGGTCAATCCGGAAAAAAATCTGTTTTCCAGATGGATCGTCGCCCTCTATAAGACGGACACCTCCACCAACGTGTTCCCCAGCATCCACGTGTTCGCCTCTCTGGGCGTGAACCTGGCCTGGTGGAACAGTGAAATCTCGAAACGGCATCGGTGGATCCGTCCCCTTTCCACGGCGGCGACCGTCTCCATCTGTCTGTCCACCGTGTTCCTGAAACAGCATTCCGTGTTAGACGGGCTGGGCGCCGTCGTGCTCTCCATCGTCCTCTACTTCCTGATTTATCAGGCGGACCTCACCAGAGAATTCCTCCGGTCCAAGACGGCAAAAAGCCGCACACACCGCCGTTCGGGACGGGTATACGGCTTCAGACGGAAACTGTAATTAAAATGACAAAAAAGGAAATCAGGGCTTTTTTCGTGATTATGCGTCAGCCGCCGGCTGTTTCGGTAATTCCGATGGAAAGGTCCTGATTTCCTTTTTGATCGATCTGCTTTTGCATCCAGGCAGTCACCGCCTGCCATTTCTAAATCACATCTGAATTTGTTCCTTTTCTTCCTGCTCCTCTGCCCCAGGCGCTTCCACCGCCGCTTCCTCCGAATGAACTCCCCGCTCAATCAGATATACCGTTCCGATCAGAAGGGCACAGGCCGCCAGGGTGGCAAGCCAGAAGGATCCGGCAGTGCGGTAAACCTCGTCAAGGATTCCGGTCTCTGACACGATCACGGACAGCAGATTGGCCGCCACATGAAACAGGACGGGCGCCAGCATAGAATGAAACCGCTCGTAGACATAGATCATCAGAAGGCTCAGACAGAAGGCATAAATTCCCTGCACCAGATTCCCGTGATAAAAGCCGAAAATCAGGGAGCAGACCACGGCCGCCGTAGAAATGTTCAGATACTCCCGCATCCGCCGGTACATCAGCCCCCGGAAAATAAGCTCTTCCACGAGAGGCACGATAACTCCCAGACCCACAAGCTCCACCATAAGCTTTCCGCCGTAAAGCAGCTCCGAAATCTCCGTATAAGCGTCCGATACCTGATACAGTCCGCTGACGGCCACCAGATTGTTCCCCGCCAGACAGGCTGTCATCCCAAGAACCGCCGCAAGCAGATACTGCCAGGAAGGCACTGCCGTAAACCGGCGCATTCTGCCTGCCTCCGCCTCCCGCTTCCGGTCCCGCCGGTAATACAAAATCAAAAGCGGAAGGGTGATGGCCGCCGCCAGTACCTGAAGCTCCAGCACGACGGACAGGGTCTGTTCCAGCATGCTGTTGATGATCTCGTTCATCTCACTGCCAAGCGCATCCGCATCATACCTGGCCACCGTGGAAAAGGCGATCCATACGGCGGCGATCACCTCCACGATAAAACAGACCACCAGGTATGTCAGACCCGGATAGACCAGCCTCCAGATGCGTTTTCCCCAGCTTTCCTCTCTCATACATTACCTCCTGCATATGCGCCCCTGCCCTTCACCGCAGCGATGTCAATCAAAGTAAGGCCCTCCTCCCGGTTTTCCAGGCTGGTAACCAAGGCCCTGGCCGTGTCAATGGCCGTCAGCACGTTGACCCCGGTCTCAATGGCGTTCCGACGGATAATAAACCCGTCGTGGCTTTTCGCCGCCCCCTGATTGGGCGTGTCGATGACCAGGTCGATATCATGCTCCAAAATCAAATCCAGCAGGTTCGGAGACTCCTGCTCCAGCTTGTTGATCCGGATAGCCTTTACTCCGTTTTCCTTTAACACCTTGGCCGTACTCTTCGTGGCATATATCTTATAGCCAAGCGCCTCAAACCGCTTTGCAATATCCGCCGCCTCCAGCTTGTCGGCATCCTTCACCGTAATGATCATCTTCTTCGTCCTGGGCAGACGGATCCCCGCTCCCAGAAAAGCCTTGTAAAGAGCCTCGTTAAAGGTCCTCGCAATGCCCAGGCACTCGCCCGTGGACTTCATCTCCGGCCCCAGGCCGATATCGGCGCCCCGGATCTTCTCAAAGGAAAATACCGGCATTTTGACTGCCACGTAATCCGCCTCCGGCTGGAGCCCCGGCGCAAAGCCAAGCTCCTTTATGGTCTTTCCGATGATCACCTGAGTCGCCAGCTTCACGATGGGAATCCCCGTCACCTTGCTGATATAGGGAACCGTCCGGCTGGAGCGTGGATTCACCTCGATCACGTATACCTCATCTCTGTCCA
>CATJIW010000303.1 GCA_949740745.1 uncultured Lachnospiraceae bacterium
ATCTCTCAATCTGCTCTTTGATCACAGAGCTGATTTCTTCCGGTCTTAAATTCATGGAGCTTTCGCACCTTCTTTCTAATTTAATTGGATCTTCATCAAGTCTTTTCTCATTTCATAAAGCCTGCTCTTGATACTGCTGTCCACCACCCGGTCCCCGATACGGATGACCAGGCCGCCGATTAACTTCTCGTCCACCGAAAAATGTATCTCGAAGGCTTCATAGGATGTCGTTTCCAGAAGTCTCTTTTCAATCTGCTCTTTCTGCCCGTCGGAAAGCGCAAAAGCCGAAGTCACATAAGCGATCCCGATCTTCTTGTACTCCTTCACCTTCCCGGTGAACCAGGCAAAAATGCTCTCGAACTCACTCTGGCGTCCCTTTTCAATGACAATCCGAAGAAATCCCGTCATCTCCGGGGACAGACGGCCTGCAAACACCGCCTCCACGACCTGAAGCTTCTCTTCTTTCATGATATTAGGGTGATCAAACAGCTTCACCAGCTCCGGATTTTCGGAAAACGCCTCTCTGATGCCGAGAACCTCCTCGTACATCTCGTCGACCTTCCCTTTTTCCAAAGCCGTCTCAAACAGCGCTTCGCCGTAGGTTTTCGCAATCAGCTTTGCCATGTTTCATCCCCTATTTCCTTTAACGTCCTGTCGATCAGCTCATTCTGGATCTTCACGTCCATGGAACCGGCCACGGCCTTTCCGGCCATGAGGGACGCAATGGTGATCATTTCCTGCTTCATCTCATCAAGCGCCTTCTTCTTCTCAAGCTCCGCCTCCTGGCCGGCCCTCTCGATGATGCGCGCGGACTCTGCCCTCGCCTCATCCAGGATCTCCGCTTCCCTTTTCAGGGCTTTCTTCCTGGCTTCGGCGAGAAGCGCCTGCGCCTCCTTATCAATGTCCTTAAGCTTTGCCTCATACTCCGTCTTCAGCCCCTCGGCCGTTTCCTTTTCTTTTGCGGCTCCGTCCAGATCCGCCCGGATCTTTTCGGTGCGCTTTTCAAGCATCGCCCTTGCCGGATTGAAAAGCAGATAAGACAAGGCAAAAAACAGGATAAATATATTGACGCCCAGCAAAATGGCATCATGGATCAGCTGCGGGTCAAGGCCCAGAATCCTGGTATACGTTTCCCCGCTGGCGATCAGAAAGTTTCCTGCTGCCAATATGGATTCCAATGTTCTTCCTCCTTTCTTCCTTTATTTTAAAAGATAAACTTTAGAAAGGCTTTACGAACATCAGAATAAATGCGACGACGAGACCGTAAAGACCCGTGGTCTCTGCGACTGCCTGACCAAGAAGCATGGTGGTGGTGATGTCCCCCTTCGCTCCGGGGTTGCGTCCGACGGCGGAAGCCGCATGACCTGCAGCGATACCCTGGCCTACGCCGGGGCCGATGCCGGCGATCATCGCCAGGCCCGCACCAATTGCTGAGCACGCATAAATTAAATCCTGTCCTGAAATTCCCATTGTAAATCCTCCTTCATACTGTGACTATTTTGTTTTTTTCTACATCTTGTCGTCCACGTATACCATAGTCAGCATACAGAACACGTAGGTCTGGATACACCCGGAAAACAAATCCAGATACGCATGCAGAAACGCCGGTATTCCCAGCTTTGCAGCTACAATCGGTATGATCCCATACCAGAGCGCCATTATGATGGTTCCGGCCAGCATATTGGCGAACAGACGCAATGACAATGAAATCGGTGTCGCGATTTCGCCGATCAGGTTGATCGGGAAAAACAGCGGGATCGGTTCAAACAGCGCTTTAAAATGTCCGGACTTCTGACATTTGATCCCGTTGTACTGGATCATGCAGAAGGTAATGAGTCCCAGACAAAGCGTCACGCCGTAATCTGCCGTCGGCCCGCGAAGTCCAAGAAGCCCCGAAAGGTTACAGATCAATATGAACAGAAACAGCGTTCCGATATAATTCATAAATTTCTTCGGCTGCTTCATATTGGTCTTGACCATGTTCCCAAGCATCTCGACGACGATCTCCACCACATTCTGGAAGCCTGCCGGCACATCCTTTGCCTTCTTTATGCTGCGGTTGGCCGCAAACGCAAAGATCAAAAGTACGACCGTCACGATTATCATGGAAACGTGGGTCGAAGTCAGCCAGAAGGTCTGCCCGAAAAGCTGGTAATGCGCCAGCCCTTTTATGGCGAAATCTGCTTCACATAAAATCATTCTCATGCCCTCACCCCTTTCTTTATGGAAATAGGTTTTTTCGCAGCAGTCGTAAGATAAGCAGCCGCTGCATTTATCTTTCAGTCTTCCGGATCCCGAAGGGCTCCAAAGTGACGGAAAGCCTTATGGATAAGCGGTCTTGCATATACCCCCAGCTTCAGGGTAAAAAAACCCGCAAGAATTGCCAGCATGTTGAACCAGCCGGACCACCAAGCGAGCACCAGGACGGCGCCCCCGGCCGCCACGCGGATCAGATAAGCTCTGACGGCATGGTTTTTTGCCGATTTCTCCTCCATCATATCCACGGAGGTCTCCAGCGTAATGCTCATATGGATAAAATACCCGACAGAAAGCAGGACGCCCAGAAGGAAGCCGTATAAAATCCCCCCGGCAAGCCCCCAGACCGCCAGGATGACCGCCGTCCCGGCAAGTCCCCACAGCCCGATGCCGATCAGCACCTCCCGCACCACCTGGCCGACATATTTAATCATCGTCTCTCTCCTCGTCTTCCTCGTCCGGCCGGACTGCCTTCTTCGCCAGAAGATAGGCGCTCCTTGCACCTGCCAGGATCCCCAGGATCAAAAAAGGAAGCGTAAAATACGTAGAAAACCTGTTATCCAGCCATACTCCCAGCATGACGCACAGGACCGCCGGCGTCAGCATGGTGATCCCAAGCTGGCTGACCAGCGACAGGCAGCGCACCAGCTCCCTGTGCTTCCTGCTCATACCTGGACCTCCAGCCGCCTGCCGGTGGGCTGATAGGGCACAAGCCCCACCCCCGCAGACACGAGCATCCGTTTGGAGGCCCGCACCGCAGGCGTATCGCCGTATTTGTCATCTGCATAAATAATCGTCTTTATCCCGCTCTGGATAATCGCCTTGGCGCATTCATTGCAGGGAAATAAAGTCACGTAGATCTTACTGCCCTCCAGGCTCCCGCCCCTGTAATTTAAGATGGCGTTGAGCTCACTGTGAGTGCTGTAAAAATATTTGGTCTCGTAAGGGTCCTCCCCCTCTCTCCCCCAGGGAAACTCATCATCCGGGCATCCCTTGGGAAATCCGTTATACCCCATGGAAAGGATTTTATTATCCTGACTGACGATGCAGGCCCCCACCTGGGTGCCGGGATCCTTGGAACGCATGGCCGAAAGCTCCGCCACTCCCATGAAATATTCGTCCCAAGAAATATAATCCTGCCGTTTCCCGCTCATAAACGCCTCCTCCCTCACTCTTCAATGAGGCTTATGCGCCTTGCGTGGCGCCCGTCCCCGGAAAAAGGGGTATGCAAAAAGGTATCCACGATCTTCACCGCCAGCCCCGGCCCCAGGACTCTCGCCCCCATGGCCAGAATATTGGCATCGTTGTGAAGCCTGGTGGCCTCTGCGGAAAAGCAGTCGGAGCAGAGCGCCGCGCGGATCCCTTTGATCTTGTTGGCCGCAATGGAAATGCCGATGCCGGTGCCGCAGATCAGGATCCCCTTCTCGCATTCTCCGTCCGCCACCGCATGTCCCACCAGCCTGGCATATATGGGATAATCCACCGCCTCTGTGTCAAAGCAGCCATAATCCTTATATTCAAAATGATTTTTTTCAAGCCAGGCCATGATCTCCTGTTTTAACTGGTATCCGCCATGGTCACATCCCAGCGCTATCATCTGCCTCTTCCTCCTTAAATATAATCTCCGCCGCCACCTTTGTAAACAAATCAATATGCTCGTAGCAGGAGCCGTAATCTGCGAGGGTCCCGCCAAGAGGTTCCGCAAGATCCCCGTCCCGCCCTGCAAATTCCCGAAGGGTAAACACATTCGTCAGGTCGGGAAAGCGCTCCTTCACCTGTTCCCGTTCCGCTCCCGTCATGGTAAGCACCAGCGTCCCCGGAACCAGGTCCGTACTCTCCAGCACCTTCGCCTCGTCAGCCAGAAGTGCAAGTTTGTGGCTTGTCAAAATGGCTACCGCCTTCTGGTTAATGGGCTCCGGGAAAAGCACCACCAGCCCTCTGGACATCACCTCGATCTCCCGCCCTGCGCGGATCCCCTCAAATACGGACGCCGCCATATTGCTCAGACAGGTATTGTCCGTACAGACAAAAATCACCCTTTTTACTGCTGACATACCACCCACTCCTGACTTTTTCTCATTGCCAATGTACATCCAGCCCTGCATTCTGTCCCCTGAAGGAGGAAATCCTGCCGCACCTTACTGTCCTGTATCCCGCCGCCTTAAGAAGACGGTTCATGATTGCCCCGCCCAGGGGGCTCTCTTCAAAGCTTTCTGAAAATATGCAGTCCACCTGCTCCCTGTCAAATGCACGGAGCACGTCATAAAGACTCAGGGCCACACTCTCCGGCTCGTTTCTCCTGCCGGCGCATTTTTTCACCGGCGCGTCATAAAACCGCTCCGATTCCTCCGTGCAGAGAACGCCTGCACGCCTTCCCGCCGCCGCCGCCCTGCCGAGCGCCTCCTCAATGGCCGCGCAAACCTCGGCGGGACTTCCGAGAAACACCGTCATCTCCGCCTTCGGCGCATAATGGCGGGATTTCATGCCCGGCGCCCGGGGCTTTATATCCTCCTGCAGCATTCCCGTGACAGCCGTGTCAAGCTCCACCTTTCCCACCACGGCAGAAAGCATCTCTTCCGTAATGTATCCCGGCCTGAGAATCATTGGCCGCCCTCCCGACACGTCGATGATCGTCGACTCCAGTCCGATTCCCGCCGTCCCGCCGTCCACGACCATGTCCACTCTTCCGTCCAGATCCTCCAGGACATGGAGCGCCTTCGTGGGGCTGGGCCTTCCGGAAGCATTGGCACTGGGAGCCGCTATGGGCACTCCCGCCGCCCGGATGATGGCTCTCGCCACCGGATGGGACGGCATCCGCACGGCCACCGTGTCAAGGCCCCCCGTGACGCCGTAAGGCACTCTCGCCGTTTTCCGGAGCACCAGGGTCATCGGCCCTGGCCAGAACGCCTCTGCCAAAGCATACGCCGCCTGCGGAACCTCCTCCGCCAGAAAAGGAAGCTCCTCCACAGACGTGATATGGAGGATCAGCGGATTATCAGAGGGCCGCCCCTTCGCCGCATAGATCTTTGCGGCCGCCTCCTCGTCCAGTCCGTTGGCGCCAAGGCCATATACGGTTTCCGTAGGAAAAGCCACCAGGCCTCCGCCTGCCAGCACCCTCCCCGCCTCGCAGATGGCGGACTCATCCATATGGAGTTCGTCTATCCTTACCAGCTTCGTTATCATCATGCATTTCAGTATAGCACCCTTTTCGGAAAATGGAAAGACTACACTTTAGAAAAATTGCAGAAATTTATATCTTTTTACAGGGCTTCCCGAAAAGGATTTCCGCAGCGCATTCTGCCTGCCTCAAAGTTCCGATTCAATATACTGCATGATCCCTTTCGCCAGGGCTTTGGCCACCTCGTCCTGATAGCTCTCCGTCCGGAGCCGCTCCGCGTCCTCCCAGTTGCTTAAAAATCCGCATTCCGCAATAACTATGGGACAGGACACATGGAGCAGCATGTAATATTCCCCGTTCTCCTTCGCCTTAAGCTCCCTGCGGCTGACGGATTCGTTAAATACCGTCTGAAGAATCTGCGCCAGCGTCTTTCCTTTTTCCGAGCTCTTATAATAGAACATCTGCGCCCCGCAGCCCCCGCCGTCGCTGTAGCTGTTCTGGTGGATGCTGACCACGAAATCCGCCTTGCTCTCTTCAATGATCTCGCACCGCCTGTTCAGGTCCGCCCGTTTTTTATTCCCGTCCGTCTCCTTATAAAGCCCGCTGTCGTCCTTTCTGGTAAGGACCACCTGCACGCCCTCGTCCTCCAGCAGCTTCCTCGTCTTCAGAGTAATCGCCAGATTGATATCCTTTTCCAGGACCTCGTTGATGCCGATCTTCCCCGGATCCGCCCCTCCGTGCCCCGCATCCAGTACCACCACCGGCGCCGCCCCTCCGGCCACCTCCGCGCTCCCATTCCAGAGGACCCCTGCCGCCGGGCCGGATAATACAAACACGGCCAAAAGCAGGACCACGCCCATTACAAATTCCACACATCGTTTCAAAGAAATGCCTCCCGATCGTCCGATTATCTATACTATATGAAAAAGGAAGGGAAGGATATGAAACCAAAAACCGGAAGCTCCGCCCGAGACACTCTACAACGAAAATCGGAGACAGAAATCGCTTCCTGTCTCCGACCTTTTATAAAAGACTGCTTATTTATTTCTTCAAAAGCCTCTCGGAAATCTCCGCCGCCTTCTCATATACCCAGTGGATGTGCTCATCGGGCGTATCCAGATGCGTCGTGCAGTCTGCGCCGATGATAATGCCGGTGGTGCCCGCTTCATCCACGATCTTCTCCACATAATCCTGGATCTCCTGCTTGGTTCCGGTGCAGATCAGATCCGTGTTGTTGTTTCCGAAGCCGCCGATCACACACTTGCCGCCGAACATCTTCTTACCCTCAGCAACGGGAACCTCCTCCGCATGCACGGCCCAGTTGATAACGCTGCAGTCGTAATCCGTATAAATGGAAAGATTGTTCAGATTGCCTCTCCATCCGCAGATATGGAGCAGGTTGTCCTTTGCATAGGAATTGGCCTTCGCAATAATCCTCTTCTCGCCGGGAGCTACGTGCTTGTTATAAACTGCCGGAGAAATGCCTCTGTTGAAGCAGGACACACTGAAATAAATGCCGTCCATAATCCCTGCCCCGACGATCATGTCGATCAGCTTCTCCGTATAATCCGCAACCAGATCAAGCGCCGCCTGCGTTGCTTCCGGATCCTCTTTCATCAAAAGAACGATGGGAGCCTCCAGCTTGCCCGCCGTCATCAGCGGATGGGTCTGGTTCATCCTGTGGTTGATCTGGAAGGTGGGAGAGAATACATTATAATACATCAGCACGTCGTTCCCATAGATCTCTCTGGTGGCTTTTGCGAATTCCACGCATTTTTCCAGATACAGATCCATCTCATCCGTAGCCTTCAGGTTTTTAAGATCGGAAGCGCAGTTCATGTCTTCATAATTGAAAGGCATAAAGAAGTATCCGTCGGTCATGACCTTCACGAAATCGGGATCGAACTCCTCCTTGAATTTCTTTGCCCCCTCCAGATTCTGTGCAATATACTCCGGATTATGCAGGCCGTCTACCAGCTCGTCCTCCAGGAAATGATGCCAGAAACCTACCAGGAGCTTTTCCGTGGGCTCATTGTGAAACGTCTTTAATACCAGTTCTTTTCTGTTCATAATACCTCTCCTTATTTTTTATTTTAACTCCTCTTTTACTATACACTTTTTTTGCCTTCAGCGCAAGAACTAATATGATTAATTGTGGGGTTTTCTTCCATCCTTTCCGCAATTATCTCAAAAAACACGCCTTTGCGAAACGTAAAAATTCATTGAATATTCCGACGATTTCATGCTTCGCAAACACCTAAATATCTCAAAAAACCCCTGCGCAACATGCCTCCTGGGCCCTGCGGCCGAAAAACGGCCGCCTTTTACTCCTTTTCCTGAATCACCCGGCCGTTTTCCGATCCTTTCAGAAAATCCTCTGCCGAAAGAACCACATAGCGGCCCGTCTCCTCGCCGGACTGCGTCCGCATATGCCTCTCGCCCCAAATCATTTCCTCTCCGTCTTTCCTAAAGACGTCCAAAATAAACATCGTATCATTATAAGGCGTGACCGCTCCGAACTCCTCCACCTCTTTTGTCTCAAAGTCGCAGCATTTCCACCGGCCGGTCGGACTGCCGGCCGGATCTTCCGCCGCCGCACTCATCTCCCACCAGACAAACCTTCCGTCAAACAGGGCGCTGCTCTCCGGAATCTTCCCCGCCGCAAGCTCCCCGCAGTCCCCCGATTCCAAATCCAGTTTATAAAATGTAACCGGATCTCCCTCCCTTTTCACCTGCTGATAATAAACTGCCGTCCTCTCTCTCCATCCTGCCGTCCGTATGTCTTCCAGCATAACCAGGTTCTGAACCTTTCCCGTGGACAGATCCAGAGAGTAAATCCCGTCCTCCAAAGCATCTCCCTCTGCCGTCCCCCGGTATCTGGCCGTAAAATATATGCTGCTGCCATAAATATGCTCCAGCTCCCACCAGGCCTGACCGCCTGCCTCCATTTCACACTGAAGAAGCGTCCCGGCCTCTCCCGTTGCCAGGTCAATCCTTAAAAGCTCCGTCCCGCTCTTCCATTCGCCGCCTTCCGTTTCTTCAAATTCATACCATTCACAGGTACTATAAAGGCTTCCGTCCGCCGCAATACTGCGGACGCCGAATCCCTGATAGCCCTCTTCCAGTGCAAACAGGTCCTTCTCATTCTCCCCTGACACATCCGAAACGCGCAGATGGTACCTCCCCTCCTCATATGTGCCGTAATACAGCCTGTCCTTGTAGATCAGCGGCGCAAATACCCGGTCTTTGACCGCTGCGCACGCAACACCCGGTATATGCCTGCAGTTGGGCCTGCCGCAGACCGGATAGACGGTTTCCGACTCAATATCATAAAACAGGAGCTTATTCTCTCCCCGCTCCAGCGACGTGACATATACAATGCCGTCTTCGCCTGCACTGAACACATGAGTGCCGGTTACTGCTTCCCCGGATTCCTTCTCTTCTTTTCCGCATCCGGCAAGGGCGGACAGCAGGGCTGCCGCCAGGAGCATCCCCCTCCCCTTACGTCTTTTTTGCGCCGCTTTCAGGCCCGGCCCTTTCCCACTCGTCCCTCTCATATTCCACCCTCCCATGAAATGCGCCGCCTCTTTCCGGCGCCTTCCTCTTCGCGCTGACTAAAAGCGCCCTGAAACAGCCTGTTTTCCGCAGGCTCTCCCAGGGCGCATAATAAAAATCACCTCTGCCGATACAGTTCCTCCACCGCTATTCCGTTCTCAAGCTTAAGGACCCGCTGGTTCCTGCTGCCGCGAAAGACAAGCGTCAGATCCTTCTCTTCCTCCACGAACCGGCCGTCCACCAGCACGTCGATATAAGAAAGCATTTCCTCCGTCACTCCGGTATGGACCTTCCCGCCCGGCACCAGATCCCGGTCTATAAGATATCCGGAATAGCACCAGATGTCCTTTTGGGGATAGGTTTTCCGGATCCTTGCCAGAAGCCCTGCCAAAACCTGCTGGTTCTCCGGCTCAAACGGCTCTCCTCCAAGGACCGTGAAGCCCTGGATATAATCCGGCTTAAGAAGCTCCAGAAGCCTTGCCTCCGTCTCCTCCGTATAGGGCTGCCCGTAAGAAAAATCCCAGGTCTCGGAATTAAAGCAGCCCTTACAGCGGTTGCGGCAGCCGGACACAAACAGGGTCACCCGCACGCCGGGCCCGTCCGCAATATCGCATTCCTTGATATTTCCATAATACATCGCTTTTCACCCTCACCCGGCCTTCCTTCTGCCGCAGCCTTTGCCGGCTTCCAGCGCCGCCCTTCCGCTCCCCATGCCAAGCGCCGAACTCTTACAGATGCAGCACCCGGTCCTTGATCTCCTGCGTCCTTCCCTGATTCCAGAACTGGGTTCCGATAGACCCGCAGGGCCGGCGGGCCACAAACA
>CATJIW010000304.1 GCA_949740745.1 uncultured Lachnospiraceae bacterium
TCAACTTCCGTTACAATCCGGAGCTGGCGGCAGAAGGCAAGGCTGCATTCAGCCTGGACAGCAAGGCTCCCACCGGAGACTATAAGGCGTTCCTGAACGGCGAAGTGCGTTACAACTCTCTTGTACGCGCCAACCCCGAAAGAGCTGCCGAGCTGTTCGATGCGGCAGAGGCACAGTCCAAGGCCAAGTACGAGCATCTCCAGAAGCTGGTCAAGCTGTATGGTGTTGACTGATTGCGGAGACCTTGCGTACCGCAGGGGCTTTTGGATCAGCGGACATGTAAATAAATAGAAAGAACCTCCCGGATGCAGGCCTGCCTGCAAAAGGGAGGTTCTTTCTATTTTCAGAGAATTTTTGAGTTTCATAATCAGCCTGTCAGGTATTCTGCCGGATGTCAGCCTGCTGCCGTCCCTCCGCAGTGAGGAGCCGGTCCATCAGCTCCACGACCTTCATGGTGTAATCCATAAACGCAAGGGAATGGTCCTTGGCGGCGATGGCCCTTTCGATATCCTGGATCTCATACTGGAGGGCTTTGGCGGTTTCGCCTGCCTCCAGCACCTCTTCGGAGCCGTCCGGGTAAACCAGGGTGGCTTCGAGGAGGACGGGGACGTGATGAAGGCCGACCTGCTTGATTAAATAAATCGGGCTTGCCATAAGGGGAATTTTGTGGTATGCTGGTGAGCAGATCATTGAGAGAGAGGTGAAAGGATGAGCAGCACCAAATAAACAGACTTTTGAAACATGAAGCTGATTCTTAGGCAGTGCCTGAAAAACGGTGCTGCGGTTCATGTTGCCAAAAGTTTGAGGTGCTTCTCATCGCCTCTCTTTTTGTTGTGTGGAAAATTTTATTTTTCGTGTGACAGAAGCATTTGTGTGGAGAAGTACGGTCTCTTTTGGCGGCAGAGCATTTGAGATTGGAGGAATGCATATGTCAAAGATTCAGGTTACGGATCTCACCTTCTGCTACGAGGGAAGTTTTGACGATATTTTTGAACAGGTTTCTTTTTCCATTGATTCTGACTGGAAGCTTGGGTTTGTGGGCAGGAACGGAAAGGGAAAGACGACGTTTTTGAAGCTCCTTTTGGGAGAGTATGCTTATGCCGGCTCCATTTCCTCCCCGGTCCGGTTTGATTACTTTCCCTATGAGATTCCGGCAGAGAGGATGAAGCATTGCGCTTCGGAGTTTTTGGGGGAATTGAAAGAGGGCTGTGAGGAATGGCGGGTTATCTGCGAGCTGGCGAAGCTGAATGCTTCCGCAGAGCTTTTGTACCGCCCCTTTGGGACGCTGAGCCATGGGGAGCGGACTAAGGTGCTTATAGCGGTCCTTTTTTCCGGAGAGAGTGATTTTTTGCTGATCGACGAGCCGACCAACCATCTGGATCAGGAAGCGAGGGAGGCGGTCAAACAATATCTGAACGGGAAAAAGAGCTTCCTTCTGGTGTCCCATGACAGAGATCTTCTGGACGCCTGCGTTGATCATGTTCTGGTGCTGAACCGGAAGTCCGTGGAGGTGCAGAACGGGAATTTTTCCGTCTGGTGGGAGAACAAAGCCCGCAGAGATCATTTCGCGGAGGCGGAGAATGAAAAGCATTTGAAGGAGATTGCTTCCCTGAAACGGGCGGTGGATCAGAGCGGCCGCTGGGCGCAGAAAAATGAAAGCACGAAGATCGGGATTGATCCCATCAAAGACCATGACAGGGGAAACGGCACCAGGCCCTATATCGGCGCCAAGACCAAGAAGATGCAGAAACGGGTCAGGAGCTACGAAAAGCGGATGGAGCGGGAGATCGAAGCCAAAGAAGGGCTTCTGGCAGATTTGGAGCGTCCCGTTCCCCTCCGTCTGCATCCCCTGTCCTACCACAAAGAACGGCTGGTTTCAGCGAAGGGGCTGTCGGTGGGATACGCCGGGAGCGGGGCAAATGTGCTGGAGGGCTTTTCCTTTGAACTGAAGCAGGGGGAGCGGGTCTTCCTGCACGGAAGGAACGGATGCGGGAAGTCGACCTTTTTTAAGGCGCTTTTGGATGCCGCCGGTTTTTCGGAGGCAGGGGAGAGTCTGTGCGTCCGTTCCGGGGAGCTCCTTGTGGGATCCGGGCTGGTGATTTCCTATATTAATCAGGATACCAGTTTCTTAAAAGGAGGCATTAAGGAGTTCTGCCGGAAGCGGGGACTGGACGAAAGCCTTTTTTGCGCCCTGCTCAGGAAGCTTGACATGGAGCGGGTCCAGTTTGCAAAGGGAATGGAGGAGTTTTCCGAGGGACAGAAGAAAAAAGTGCTGATTGCGGCAAGCCTGATGACGCCGGCCCATCTGTACCTCTGGGACGAACCCTTAAACTATATCGACGTGTTTTCCAGGATGCAGATCGAGGCGCTTCTGACCGCCGTTCGGCCCACCATGCTGGTGGTGGAGCATGACGTCCGGTTCCGGGAGAAAATCGCGACCCATGTGGTGGAGATGTGACTGCCGCTGTATTCTGACAGTCGACAGTCAGAGGGCTTTCCGCTCCTTCTTTGTTACAAACAGGAAAAACAGGAAGCAGACGGTAAAGAGGATTCCGGAGACCGTAAGCTCCAGGAAGGCGGGAAGTCCCTCGCAGAGGGACAGGGATTCCCAGGCCCTGGAAATGCCCATGGAAAGGAGGGCGGAGGCAGCCGGCCGAAGCAGCTCATAGACCGGTGAAAAAGGCAGCTCGATCTTCCTTCTGAGAAAAAGCAGATGGCAGGAGGTAAGGACCAGCTCGCTGGCCAGGAGTCCGTAGAGATAGGCCCGGATCCCCATGCGGGGAATGAGGAGGATCACAAACAAAAGCCGTACGGCGAGGCTTACGGCAGAATGAAGGAACGTGGTCTTGGTGTCCCCCAGGCCGTTGATAATGCTTCCGGCCGTGCCGGAAACATAGAGGAAGGGACAGAGCCAGGCCAGGACGGACAGAAAGCTTCCGGCCAGGCCGTTGCCGAAGACAACGGGGCCGATCCGGTTTCCGAACCGGAGGAAGAGGCCGGCGAAAAGGATGCCGATGTAGAGGCTGTAGCGGATGGAAAAGCTGGCAGAGGAGTTGATCCGGTCAAAGGCGTGATCCGACTGGGCGGCCGCAATATGGGGCAGGAGCATCACAGACAGAGAGCCGGTAATGGCCGTGGGAAATAAGATAAAAGGCAGGGCCATGCCGGTTAAAACTCCGTATGTGCCAAGGGCGTCGGCGGCAGAGAGGCCGTAGGTCTTCAGGCAGCCGGGGATCATGATGGCTTCGACGCTCTGGAGGACGCTTAAGATCAGACGGTTCCCCATGAGAGGAAGAGCCATGGCAAAAAGCCCTCCCCAGAGAAGCCCTGCCGGGCGGGAGGAGCCCCCGTTTTTCATGCGGGGACGCAGAGAAAAGGCCAGAAGGCTGGTGAATAGTGCGCCCGCTTCACCGGCCAGGTGGCCGACGACTGCGTAGACGGCCGTGATCTCTTTTCCGGAGGCTTCTGCCACGTGGATCACGGCGACCACGGTCAGAATGCGGACCAGCTGCTCCACAAGCTGGGCGGCCGCCGGGATCTGGGCCTTGCTGATGCCGTAATAATAACCGCAGATGCAGGCATGGACGGCGCTTAAAGGAACGGAAAAGGACAGGATCCGGAGCAGGTTCTCCGCCCTCGGCTCCAGCAGCACGTGCTCCGCCAGAAAAGGAGCAAAGCGGTAGATGATAAAAGCGGCGGCCGCCGCCA
>CATJIW010000305.1 GCA_949740745.1 uncultured Lachnospiraceae bacterium
CAGATTTTACCACCTACGGCTGCATCGTGTTTCTATATATGGATGCCAGGACCGGGCTTCCCGTCCGGTTCCGGGCCACATACCGTTCTTACGTGGCCGGCGATCCCGGGGAGATCGTCTATGAAAACGGGATCGCCCTGGACACTCTGGCCACTTACAAAAACTGGCAGACCGAAAACCTGTTTTTTCTGGAAAGTCTGTTTACGTATCTGTGGGATTACCTGAAAACCAATTTTTATACCAATCCGGTCACGGGAAACGTCTATCCGGAGGCCGACGACAGCGGCCGGATCCTGTACCTTCCGGTGTCCCAGTGGCTGAGCGACGACTACCGGTACGTGCTTACCTGGGCCCGGCGGAGCGAGATCGAGTACCAGGGCGGCTATTCGGAATTTGATCTGGTCCTCTCCCCCATGGAAGCCCAGGAAACGGTGCGGAACACCTTTTCCGACCGGTACGGGTACTGGATAAAGACCGGAGCCTACGACCGGTAACATGCACCGGCCAAAATACAGAAATTCAAAGCCGGAATCTGCTTGCGAAAGCCCCCGCTTTGTGATAAGATAAAGAGATGGATTAAGACGATCAGGCTGTGCTTCACAGCTCTTCGTAAACAGAATTTTCAGCGATTGCACAAGGAGGATTTTTCCATGGAAGCATTTTTTTCAGAGCTTTATCAGATGGCAGTGAAGTTTGTTTTTCTGGGCGTAGTGGCCTTCGGCGGCATTTGGTGCGGAATCAAACTGAGGAAACATAAGAATGCGAAGGAAGGGGAATAACCGTGACAGCGTATGGCGTAAACCAGTTAAGGCGGATGTTCCTGGAGTTTTTTGAAAGCAAGGGGCATCTGGCCATGAAGAGCTTCTCCCTCGTGCCCCACAACGACAACAGCCTTCTGCTGATCAATTCCGGCATGGCGCCTTTGAAGCCCTACTTTACCGGACAGGAGATTCCGCCGAGGAAGCGGGTGACCACCTGCCAGAAATGCATCCGCACCGGCGATATTGAAAACGTGGGAAAGACGGCCCGCCACGGCACCTTTTTCGAGATGCTGGGCAATTTTTCTTTCGGAGATTATTTTAAGAAGGAGGCCATCCACTGGTCCTGGGAGTTTCTGACCGGGGTGGTGGGCCTGTCCCCCGACCGTCTGTATCCCTCCGTCTATCTGGAGGACGACGAGGCCTTTGAGATCTGGAATAACGAAATCGGCATTGCGGCCGACCGGATCTTCCGGTTCGGCAAAGAGGACAATTTCTGGGAGCACGGGGCGGGGCCCTGCGGTCCCTGCTCGGAGATCTATTACGACCGGGGCGAGAAGTACGGCTGCAAAAAGCCCGGCTGTACGGTGGGCTGTGACTGTGACCGCTATATCGAGGTCTGGAACAACGTCTTTACCCAGTTCAACAACGACGGAAAGAATCACTATGCGCCGCTGGAGCAGAAGAACATCGATACGGGCATGGGCCTGGAGCGTCTGGCCGTGGTGGTTCAGGATGTGGATTCTATTTTTGCAGTGGACACGATCAAGGCTCTTCTGGATACGGTTGCCGGCCTGGCCGGCGTCTCCTATCTGGAGGATGAAGCGAAGGATGTTTCCCTGCGGCTGATCACGGACCATATCCGTTCCTGCACCTTTATGATTTCCGACGGCATCATGCCCTCCAACGAGGGACGCGGCTATGTTCTCAGGAGGCTTCTGAGGCGGGCGG
>CATJIW010000306.1 GCA_949740745.1 uncultured Lachnospiraceae bacterium
CCCACATCCGCCATGACGGAAATCTTCATGTCGGAAACATTCTCTCCCACGATGCCCCTAAGATCCTCTTCCCGGCAGAATTTCCACTTCCCGAATTTCGCTTCGTCAAACAGCGTCCTGCTGGCCTTGTAGCCGAACTCCATGTAATCCACGCCGCTCTTGATATTGGTCTTATATAATTCCCGGACAAATTCGTCCGTAAATTCAAAATTGTTGCAGAGCCCTCCGTCCCGGACCGTCGCATCAACCACCTTCACATCCCGGCGGACGCCCATCAAATTGCCTTTCCTTGAGGCCGCAGACCTCTCCCCCGAATTCTGCCTCTGCTGATTCATTTTGCCATATCTGCCGCTTCCGTTTGACCGGTTATTCCTTTTTTGCGCCGTTTGTTCTTTTTTTTGACCGTTCATTCTTTTTTCCAACCATTCTTTTTTTATTTTAAATCCGATTTGTTCCTTTTTACCTGGGCCGGTTCCGCCGGCCGCCTCGCTTCACCGCTTTAAAGCACACTAGCGGATGTAATTATAGCACCGCCCTCTGCGTTTGTCAACCAGGGGAAATTTGAGCAGGAGGGCGCCGGGCGGTTGACATTCCCTCCGGCGGCAGATATACTTTTCAATAAGGAAACGATCTGTCACACTTCAATCAATATCCTGCGAGGAGGTATCTTATGGTTACGGTAACACTTGGCAAGACGGGGATCACCGTCAACAAAAACGGGTTCGGCGCCCTGCCCATTCAGCGAATTTCCAGGGAAGAGGCCGCCAGGCTTCTCCGGAAGGCCTATGACAACGGGATCAGCTTTTTTGACACGGCCCGCGCTTACTCCGACAGCGAAGAAAAGGTAGGGTATGCCTTCAAGGGCATTCGGGAAAAGCTTTTCATTTCCACAAAGACAGGCGCCCAGAATGCGGACGGCTTCTGGAGCGACCTGCATACCAGCCTGAAAAACCTGCAGACCGATTACGTGGACATCCTCCAGTTCCACAACCCGGCCTTCTGCCCGAAGCCAGGCGACCAGTCCGGCCTCTATGACGCCATCGTGAAGGCAAAGGAGCAGGGAAAGGTCCGCCATATCGGCATCACCAACCACAGGCTCCATGTGGCCATGGAAGCCATCGAATCCGATCTTTACGAGACCATGCAGTTCCCCTTCTGCTATCTGGCCACGGAAAAGGATCTTGAGATCGTGGAAGCCTGTAAACGCCGCGGCATGGGGTTCATCGCCATGAAGGCCCTCTCAGGCGGCCTGATCACCAACTCCGCCGCCGCTTACGCCTTTGAAGCCCAGTATGACAACGTGCTCCCTATCTGGGGCGTCCAGAAGGAAACGGAGCTGGATGAATTCTTATCCTACATAGACAATCCGCCTTCCATGACGGAGGAAATGGCCGCCTATATTGAAAAAGAAAAATCTGCGCTGTCCGGCAGCTTCTGCCGGGGCTGCGGCTACTGTGTCCCCACCTGTCCGGCCCACATCCAGGTCAACGACTGCGCCCGGATGTCCCTGATGCTGCGCCGCGCCCCTTCCGCCGCCTGGCTTACGCCCGAAGTCCAGGCCATGATGGCGAAAATCGAGGACTGCGTTCACTGTGGAAAGTGCATGGAAAAATGTCCCTACGGACTTAAGACGCCGGAGCTTCTCCAGGAAAATTATAAGGATTACAAAGAAATCCTGGCCGGAAAGCCCCTGTAAGGGCAGTTGTTTCTAAATTTTCTATATTTCTTTCGGAATCTTTTCCGACCATGCGGGGCCGTTTTCTGACGGCCCTGTTTCATTTTTCCGTAACCGGCCCTTTCCCTCCGTAATATTCATAAACCACGTATTCCCTGTCAAAATGATACCCCAGCTTCCCGGCCAGTCCCACGGACCAAAGATTCTGCGCATCCCAGCCGGGATAGAGCCCCCGCTCCAGGCACGCAAGGATCAGTCCTGCGCTGCAGGCATAAGCGAGCCCCCTTCTCCGGTACGCCTCCCTGGTGCCGACCTCGATCTCAATGCCGCCGGAATAACTGGAATAGGAAGAAGTCCCCGCCACCAGTTCTCCGTCCTTTACGACGGCCATGCCAAGCCCCAGCCGTCTGTAGGTATCATAATCCGGATAATTGCCCACAAAATCCCGGCTCCATTTTTCTTCCAGACACTGATCATACAGTTTTTCATCGATCGGCTTCAGTTCATATCCGTCCGGAAGGGACGAAACCGCCTTTAAAAGCAGCTCCCGGTCAAAAACCTCCGGTTCTTTTTTGATGGCATAGCGCAGGACCGGCTTCACCCTTTCCCCAAGGCAGGACTCTATGAGCCTCCCCCACGCCCCGGAACCCGGAACTAAAATATGAAACTCCAGCTCTGACAGAAGAAAAACCAGTTCTTCCGCAGGTTTTCCGCCAAAAAAGCTGAAATCACCAAGAACTGCCCTGGCGGACTCCGGGTCCTCCTCCCGGTCCCCATATACCTCTCCCATCACTCCCTGCAGGCAGGAAATCAGAGTCGTGTCCGTACATCCCGCAAACAGCCTCTCTGCCCGCTCCGGTCTGAAAAGCTTCACAGCCATCTGCCGCCCTCCTCTTTTTCTGTCATTTCTCATCCTCTTTCAAAAGCTCTTTTATGATTCGTTCTCTTTCATTGATAAAAAGCTCCGTGATCCGGTAGCTCTCCGTCTCCTCATAGCTGCAGGGAAACAGGCCTTCTCCGTCAAAGGAGTAAAGCTCCGCCCCCGGAATGGCCAGCAGGATGGGAGAATGGGTCGCAATCACAAACTGGGATCCCCGTTTTGCCATCCTGGCAATCTGGAGAAAAAGGGCAAGCTGCCTCTGAGGCGACAGGGCCGCCTCCGGCTCATCCATGATATAAAGCCCCGCCTCCGAAAAGGACTGGAAATAAGCCAGAAAGCTTTCTCCGTGGGACTGCTCGTGAAGGGACCGCCCGCCATACCTGGCGTAATAGACTGCCTTTGCGGTCCCGTCCCGGTAATCCTCCGCCTTGCTGGCCACGTTAAAAAAGCTTTCCGCCCGGAAAAAGAAGCCCGCCTTCGGCCTTCGGAATCCCCGTACCACCCTGAGGGCCCTGCCAAGCTCCGACACGTCGTCAAAGGTGGAAAAACGGTAATCCGCCGTGCCTCCTTCCGGATTGAAGCCGCAGGCCACGGCAACCGCTTCCGTCAAAGTCGATTTCCCCGTCCCGTTTTCCCCGACAAAAAAGGTAATGTTCCTGCCAAAGTCCAGCTGCCCCAGAGCCCGCAGAGCCGGAATCTCCCGCAGATAAGAGTCCGCTTCCACCTCCGCCCAGTCAATGCGGATACTCCGGATGAATCTGTCGTCCATACACATCCCTCCATAACCGTTTCCATTATAACTGCTTCTCCGAAAAAATGCCAGACATTTTCCTTGACAATCCCACGGCCCCGGTCTATAATACAGATACGTCAGACAACTGTTCCTTAAAACCGGGGCTTGTACTGGTTTCGACGGGGGTTCAGAAGTTTGGGAAGCCATCCGCAGACCGTGGCTGCGTCATCAACATGGAAAACCTAAATATAAACGCAGACGAACAGTTAGCGTACGCTGCTTAATTGCAGCTGTCGGCCTTAGGTCTCTCACAGCTTAAGATCCCGGC
>CATJIW010000307.1 GCA_949740745.1 uncultured Lachnospiraceae bacterium
ATCTTCCGGTTCAAAAATGAGCGTCAGCTCTTTTTCTATCCCGTTTACTGTTTTTAGGTTGGTCTCTTCCGGTCCGCAGACCCTCAAGACCTGTTCTCTGAAACTTCTTATTTAAAGAAACTTCAGGGGTTGGAATATACTGTTCAGTTATCAAGGTTCTGTCCTGTCTTCCGGCGTTTTCTGTTCTCTCGTCGGCGACAGCTTATTCAATATACCACACCATATCTGTCGTGTCAACACTTTTTTTAAATTTTTTTGCCGTCGATTTCTGACGGATCCTGACGGTTCATTTCCTGCACTGACAAACGTCTTATTTCCCCGGTATTTCCGGCGCCCTTTCGTTCCCGGCCGGTCAAAGCCGCACCCGGCCGGGAACGCTCGAAGCGCCCCGGTTCATTGCAGCCGCAGCGATAAGGGCTATCTTCCGCCTGCCGTAATAAAGGTGTTATATCCCATCTGACGCAGCCTCTGCTCCATGCGCACGGCGTTATCCAGCTTTTCGTAAGCCCCCACCTTCACCCGAAAATAACCGTCCTCCGCTTCGATCCATGCAGGAAAGCCTTCTGCCTGAAGCTGCTCCAGCATCTGGTCCGCATAATCCCGGACACGGTAGGAGCCTACCTGCACCTGATAAAGCGGCGGTTTTTCAGGTTCTGCCGTCTGGGTTTCCATATCACCCATCCCCACCGTTTCCAGGAAGCCCTCTGCAATGGCCCTTGCGATCTCGTTGAACTGCCGGTCGAACTGTTCGTTGTCCTTCGCCGAATCAATGAAACCGGCCTCCACCAGCACCGCCGGCATGGAGGTCCTTCTTAACACCACCAGATTGGGCCGTTCCGTGATCCCCCGGTTTTCAAAGCCCAGCTCCTCCAGCTCGTCATTGATGTTTCCCGCCAGCCGCTCCGCCTCGCCGCCTTTGCTGTATACGAGGGTTTCAATCCCCGACGCCCCGCCGGGAGCCGCCGTGGCATTTCTGTGAATAGAAATAAAATAATCGGCTCCTGAATTATTGCCCATGACCGCTTTTTCATAAGGCGTATTGTACACGTCCTCCGTTCTCGTATAAGCCACATCGATGCCGGCCTGTTCCAGGATTTCCCCCACGGCAAGAGCCAGGGCCAGGGCGTCGTCCTTTTCCTTCCTGTCCTGATAAACGGCTCCCGGATCCCGTCCTCCGTGTCCTGCGTCCAAAATCACCTTGTATGCCATCTCTTCTCTCCTGCTGCCTGCCAGGTTTCATATTATCATATGCAGAATTTCCGCAGAGGTTCAGGGGCAGACGGTGATCCCCGGAATATTTCCTTTTGGCCAAACCGCCGGATCGATACTTTCTATTGATACTTAATTGATACTTTATAAGAATTAACGGGCAAAAACAAACCGGACCCTCCGGCGGATTTAAAAATGGCTTGCATTTTTCCTTTTTTCTGTTATAATGCCAATAAACCAATATACAAAGGCTTTGACGAGAAAAAGTAAGCCGGTTTCCCCGCTTCCCAGAGAGCATCCGCCTGGTGTAAGGATGCAGGCGGCCCCGGTCCGAATACATCTTAGAGCCGCCCGCCTGAACGCATTCCTGATGATCATGAAAGTATATGGAAGAAGTTTCCGAATTATATGAAGAGGCTTCTGAGTTATATGGAAGAAAGGGATCCCGCAATTAGGGCCGGCCGGAAGCATCCGTTACCATGCAGGGGAATATGCCGGTGAAAGGACCTGCAGGGATTTCGGCCGTTCTCCGTGAGGGGAAGCCTGCGAGGGCTTCCTGAATAAGAGGTGGTATCACGAAAGCTTCATTCGTCCTCTGTCCGAAAGGGCAGGGGATTTTTCATATGCATAAACAAAAAGAAAGGAAGAAAATGATGCAGATTTACGAAGAATTACAGGCACGGGGGCTGATCGCCCAGGTGACGGACGAACCGGAGATCCGGGAATTGATCAACAGCGGCAGCGCGCGGTTTTACATCGGCTTTGACCCCACCGCAGATTCCCTCCATGTGGGACATTTCATGGCTCTCTGCCTGATGAAGCGCCTCCAGATGGCCGGAAACAGGCCCATCGTCTTAATCGGCGGCGGCACCGGGCACGTGGGAGACCCTTCGGGGCGTACTGACATGCGTTCCATGATGACAAAGGAGACCATCGACCACAACTGCGAATGCTTCAAAAAGCAGATGGAGCGTTTTATCGAGTTCGGCCCCGACAAGGCCATCATGGTGAACAATGCGGACTGGCTTTTAAAACTGAATTACGTGGATCTGCTGAGAGAGGTGGGCGGCTGCTTTTCCGTCAACAACATGCTCCGGGCCGAGTGCTACAAGCAGCGCATGGAGAAGGGCTTAAGCTTC
>CATJIW010000308.1 GCA_949740745.1 uncultured Lachnospiraceae bacterium
GCTTTTTATAAGGAAGGCAGATCCCGTAAAGGGCCGGCTCCGAGACTCCTGCCAGAAGGACCGTGAAGCCGCAGCTGAAGGCGGTCTTTTTTAAGGCGGGAGTCTTCGCCTTCAGAAAAACTGCCATGGAGGTGCCGAAAAGGGCGAGGGCCATGATGAAAAATCCGGGCAGGATCCCCATGTCCAGGCCGGCGCTGCCAAGCTGGGTGATGGCGGTCGCCACGAAAACCCAGTGGGTCCCGGTGATGACCAGAAGGGGGGACACGGCGGCAAATAATGTCCAGGCAAGCCAGGGAACGTGGGCCTGGAGCCAGAAAATGGCGCCGGACAGGCCGTTGCCGATCAGGGTCCCCAAAGGCCCGATGGCAAGCAGGCCGATCAGAGAAGAAAGCAGCAGGATGACCAGGGGAGAAAGGACGTCGTCCACCACCTTCGGCATCAGCTTATGTACCAGCTTTTCGATCCAGACCATGGCGGCCACCAGAAGGATCACGGGAATGGTGCTGTAGCCGTAAGATGCCTTGATCAGAGGAATCCCAAGGAAGGACAGCGCCTGAGAGCTTTCCGCCAGCTCCACGAAGGAGGGGCTCATAAGGGCTCCCACGGCCCCGATGGCAAGCACCGTGTTGACCTTGAAATGGACCGAGGCCGTATAGGCCAGGAAAAAGGGAAGAAAATAAAGGGGTGCGTCCCCGATGAAGGAGAGCACCGCCTCCGTGGAAGTCCCCTCCGCCAGGAGCCCGGTCATGGTAAAGATAATCACGAGAAGCTTGACCAGGCCGCCGGCGATGACAATGGGAATGATCGGGGCCATGCAGCTTGAAACGTGGTCAATCAGAACGGTCAGGATGTTTTTTTTCGTATTTTGTTCCATGGGTCTGCCCTCCGGAAAGATTTCTGTGTAAAAACCAAAGAGATTATAGCATCCTTTGGCGGAGGGCGCAAGGAGAACATGAAGTTTTGCACAGGCCGAAAGGCGCCCCGGGGCGGCTCCGCTTTTCAGGCTTATTCTTCCAGTCTGGCAAGCCCGGCGAGGGAGGGAGAGGCCACCATGGAATAGTTGGTGTGGTAGATGACGAAGCCGGGCTTTGCGCCGCTTACCTTTTTCACCTGCTTTCTTTCCACGTAATCAATCTCCACCTTGTCGCCGTCCCTCCCTCTGGAATAGAAGGCGGCCAGTCCGGCGGCTTCCTCGAAAAGCCGGTCGGGAAGCTCTTCCTTGGGCTTTCCCTCAGTTTTGGCGATGACATGGGAGCCGGGAATGCCCTTGGCGTGGAACCACAGGTCGCTTCCGGAAGCCAGATGGAAGGTGAGCTCTTCGTTCTGCAGGTTGTTTTTCCCCACGTAGAGGTGGTAGCCGTCGGAGGATAAAAAGTGCAGGGGCACACTGGTGATCTTCGTCCTTTTGTCCTTCGGCCCCCGTTTTTTGATGAGGCCGGCCTCCCTGAGCTCCTCCTTGATCTGGATAAGGTCCGCTTCTCCGGCCGCAAGGTCAAGGGCCGAGGAGACGGATTCCAGATAGTCGATCTCGTCCTTCGTTTCCCGGACCAGCTCTGTGAGGGCCTCAAAGGTCCGCTTTAATTTCCCGTACCGGTCAAAATATTTCTTTGCGTTTTCCTGGGGCGTGAGCGTGTCGTCCAGGGGGATGTCCACATTTTCGCCGGTGTAATAATTGAGGGCGGTGAGGATTTTCGTCCCCGGTGCAAGCCCGTAGCCGTAGGTGTTGATCAGCTCTCCGTATACCCGGTACTTATCCCGCTTATTGGTGTCCCTGAGCTGCTTTTCCTGCAGGTCGTATTTTTTCCGGTTCCGCTCCAGGGCCGTCTGGACTGTGTGACGAAGCTCCGCAGACTTCTGGCGGATGCGGACCACGGCCTCCCTGGCGGCATAATAGGTTTCCAGAATCTCGCTGACGGAGGAAAAATCCTGCCGCCGGTAAGCTTCAAGGTGGGAGAGGGGCAGGGCGGAAAATTCAACGGGGACCTGCCGGTCATAAAAGATGCAGGGGGTGAAGCAGCCGCTCTTCACATCTTCCATCATTCGGGAAAAGACGCCGAAAAGGTGTGTCCTTTCCGGTTCGGAAAGGCTTCCTGCGTCCTTTTTTCCGTCTAAGGAGGCGAGATGGCAGATCTCCTCCGCCATGACCGGACTTAAGCCGGTGAAGCCGGTGTAAAGGGCTTTGGAGAGGGCCATGGGCTTTGTCGAAAGGACGGCGAAAAATTCCTCTTCGGAAGCCGTAAGAGGGTCCTTTTTCTGCATGGTGTCCGGGATGAAATAGGGCCGTCCCGGAAGGACCTCCCGGACGGAGCTTACGGACAGGGGGACGTGCTTGATGCTGTCGATGATGGTGTCCGCCTCGTCGCAGAAAATCAGGTTGCTGTGCTTGCCCATAAATTCCCCGATCAGCTTTTTCCGGCAGATATCGCCCATTTCGTTTAAATGCTCGATCTCCAGGACGAGGATCCGCTCCAGCCCCGGCTGGGACACGGATAAGATGCGGCCGCCTCCGATGTGCTTTCTCAGCAGCATGCAGAAGCCGGGGGCCGTCATGGGATTCGGCTTTGTGCTTTCTGTGAAATAGACCAGGGGAAGGCTGGCCCCTGCGGAGAGGAACAGCTTAAAGGTGTCTTTTTGATTTTTAATGGTGAGCATCAGGGCGTCGGCTTCCGGCTGGGCGATCTTCGTGATCCTTCCCCCCGTGATCCGTTCTCTCATTTCCTTCGCCATGCAGGCGATTACCATTCCGTCAAGCGCCATGTCTCGTTCCTCCTGTCTTTTTGTGCGGCGGCAGGCCGTCCGGCCCTTTGCGCTAAAAATGATTTTACATCAAGACGGGAGGAAGGACAAGGAATATTTTTGCTGCCGGTCCGTCTGCGGCAGAAAAATGGCTTTTTAGTATTCTGGCAATATGTCCGTTCAAAGCCTGCTGCGCCAAACGTTCCGGCAGGCCCAAAACCGCAGAAGCCACTCGGAAAAGAGTTCCTCCTGGCTTCTTTGGTCCTGCTTCCACGGCGCAAAGGGCTTTTCCCGGAAATATTGCCAGAATTTTTTGGGGTTTTCGAGTTTCACAATTACCTGTAATTTGAGATGTGGGAAGGGAGGAAACGGGATGCATGTACTGACGATGGAGGGGCTGACCGGGGTCGGAGTGAATGCGAAGCTGGTGAATACGCCCATGCCTGCAGAGCCGTCGGCAGGGGTGCTCTCCCTTTTGGTATGAAGTTGTACCAGCCATATATGGAGTACCTATAGCCTGAGCAGCCGGCAGTAGTCCCGTTCCGTTTCTATTACACATTCAGCGATCAGCCTGGAGAATGGCTCCATATCATTCAGGCGCCTGGAAGCAGAAAGAGCGTTGATATAGTCATTACGCCAAACAGGCGGGATGGATGCGATGCCATAGCCGGCATCTACCAGAATAAGATTCATCAGGAGACGGGCGGTTCTGCCATTGCCGTCTGGGAATGGTACGATGGGTGTCTAAAAAGAAGCTGCCCTATGGGCAGCTCCCCGTATTTACTTTGCTTGTGCCATTGTGAATAAGGTATCTTGTAAAAGCTTA
>CATJIW010000309.1 GCA_949740745.1 uncultured Lachnospiraceae bacterium
GGGGCTTCCTTCGCAACCACCATCCCTCCGCATTTCTCGCAGGTATAGGCGGGAATCCGGTGGCCCCACCAGATCTGCCTGGAAATGCACCAGTCCCGGATGCTCTCCAGCCAGTGGAGATAGGTCTTTCCGAAGCTCTCCGGCACAAATTTCAGCCTTCCGGACTTTAACGCCTCAATGGCCGGCTTCGCCATCTCGTCCATCTTCACGAACCACTGCTGCTTCACCATAGGCTCGATGGTGGTCTTGCACCGGTCATGGGTTCCCACATTGTGAGAATGGTCGGCCACCTTTACCAAAAGCCCAAGCTCAGAAAGCTCCTCCACAATGGCCTTCCTCGCCGCATAGCGCTCCATCCCCTGATACCTGCCGCCGTTCTCATTGATGGTGGCATCGTCATTGAGGATATTGATCTCCGGAAGGTTATGCCGCTTCCCCACCTCGAAGTCGTTCGGGTCATGGGCGGGAGTGATCTTCACGCAGCCTGTCCCGAACTCCTTGTCCACATATTCATCGGCCACCACGGGAATCTCCCGGTTCACGATGGGCAGGATCAGCATTTTTCCAACCAGATCCCTGTAACGCTCATCATCAGGATGAACGGCCACCGCCGTATCCCCCAGCATGGTTTCCGGCCTGGTGGTGGCAATCTCCACGAACCGTCCGGGCTCCCCCTTCACCGGATAATTGATATGCCAGAAATGGCCTGCCTGCTCTTCATGGATCACCTCTGCGTCGGAAATCGACGTCTGGCACTCCGGACACCAGTTGATAATACGGGAGCCCCTGTAAATATAGCCTTTCTCATAAAGGCGGATAAACACCTCCAAAACCGCATCGGAGCAGCCCTGGTCCATGGTGAACCGTTCCCGCTCCCAGTCCGCCGAAGAGCCCAGCTTCTTAAGCTGTCTCACGATCCTTCCGCCGTACTCCTCCTTCCAGGCCCAGACATGCTCCAGAAATTCCTCGCGGGTCAGATCGTCCTTGTTAATGCCCTCACTCCGCAGCTTGTCAATGACCTTCACCTCGGTAGAAATGGCCGCATGATCCGTCCCCGGCTGCCACAGGGCCGAATATCCCTGCATCCGTTTATACCGGATCAAAATGTCCTGCATGGTATTGTCCAGGGCGTGGCCCATATGAAGCTGGCCCGTAATGTTGGGCGGCGGCATCACAATGGTAAAGGGCTTCTTGTCCCGGTCCACTTTGGCGTGAAAATAATTTTTCTCCATCCATCTCTCATACAGCCTGTCCTCGATTGTCTGAGGATTGTACGTCTTTTCCAATTCTCTGCTCATAAATTCTTTCCTTTCCTGAGGATTCCTTTAGAATCCCTTTCTGAAAATCCCCGACGAAAAAACGCCCCTTTTCGTCTTTTGACGAAAAAGGGCGAATGCATCGCGGTACCACCTTTATTTCAACCACGGCCGCTGCTTCTGCGCCGCCGCAGTCCTCAAAGCCCTGTAACGGGGGCAAGTCCGGGATCTCCTACCCGCTCTCCCGGCACAGATGCGGCAAAGGCCCCGCAGGACCGCCCATCCGCCATTCCGGACAGAGTTTCAGAAATCCGGCTCAGAAGCTACCTTCCGCCGATGCGTCCATGGACGGCCTTTCAGCCGGCGAACCGTCCTCTCTGCATGTGCCCCTCGGCGTACTCCTCTCCTTCACAGCCTGTAGCTATTTGCATGGATTATACTATAGGAGGCAGGATTTGTAAAGGGGTGATTCCTATTCTGCGGCAGAAAACTCCGCCTCCTCCTTCACCGTAACCAAAACCGTATCCCCCGGCTGTTTACCGATCTTATTACGGATCTCCTTCCGGATCCCGATAATGTGGCAGACAGAGCCGTCCGCATTTTTCACGCCCATATTTACAATGCTCCCCCGGTAAGGCTCGCCGTCAAAGGTCACCTCCGCCTTCACTCTGCCCTTTCCGAACTCCTTCCTGATGTCATAAGGAAAGCGGACAAAAGCACCGCCCTTGTCCGGAACCGTCTCGATCACCGCATCGAACTTATAAATTTTATTATCCATTTCCGTTCCTCCCGGTCAGTTTTCAAAGCCAGGCTCCCCAAAAACGGCTTTCTGTCTGTCATTGTAGCATGGAACCGGAGGGGCCGCAAGGACCCGCATACAAAAGCTTTCCTCATTCTGGCCTTCTGTTTCGAAATCTACTGGAAATTACCTTCTTTTTATGTTATACTTTCGGCAGAAAACAATCGATCAAACACCGCAATTCTATAGGAAATGTCATAAATTAAGCCTTTCTGACATTCCCTGTATCAAACAGATTAATGCGAAGCAAAGGAGAGAAACGGCGTGAAACAGTTTTTTGGCATGAGCCAGAGCGGGAAACTGGAAGAGGCAGTCCGCGGGCTCCGCAATCCTCAGTTTATTATGCTATTGTCAAACGACAATCAATTTGAGACACATGTGAAATCTCTGGAAACCCTGTTTCCGGGAGTCCCCAGCATCGGCTGCATCGGAATGGGCTATGATACCAGAGTCGTTGAGCACGGCGTCTGCGTGATCGCATTTACAGACGGCGTCGCAGCCTCGGCAGGCGTGCTGGAGCAGGTCTCCACCATGCCGGCCAAATACATCGAGCGTTTACAGGAAGACGTGACTAAGGTAAGCGGCAACGGCCGGGACACCGTGTGCATTGATTTCTGTTCCGGAAATGACGCCTGCGTCCTCACCACCCTCTACACCGTCCTGAAGCCGAAGGGCATCTCCTTAGTGGGCGGAACCGGAGACGCCGGAAAGGTGTCTGCCAACGGAGTCATCTACCCGGACGCAGTGGCTTACGGCATCGTCCGCAACCTGAAGGGCCGGGTGAAAACCTACAAGGAAAACATCTACCACCAGCTCGGAAATTACCGCTTTATCGCCTCCGGCACCGACAAGGCCAATTACGTTCTCGGAAGCCTCAACGGCAAGCCGGCCAAGCAGGTTTATCAGGACATTCTTCATGTGACGGACCAGGAAATCCTTACCAGGACCTTTCAGAACCCCTTCGGCAAAGTCAACGGAGACGACACCTGCATCATTTCCATCAAAGAAGTAAAGGGCAGCGCCCTGGCCTGCTTCCGTCAGGTCAACGATTCCGACGTCCTGAACCTGCTGGAGCTTGGTGACTACGAATCCATTACCAAAGATACCATCCGCCAGATCTGCCAGGATTTCCCCAGGCGCTCCGCCGTGTTTTCCGTGAACTGCCTGTTCCGTTACAAACTGTTTTCCGAACGGGGCTACATGCAGAAATATCTGCAGGAAATGGCGGCCCTTGGCAGCCATGCCGGCCTGGTCGGCTACGGGGAGCATTACAACAACCGGTTCGTCAACCAGTCCATGACCTGCGTGGTATTTGAATAAAGGAGGATGCAGCATGTTATTCAAGAAAAAACAGCACAAACCGGAGCCGGCAGACAGGAAAAAGAGACTTTACCCGGTTTTACATATCGTAAACAGCCTGAAAAGCTACCAGAAGGAGCTGGTTCAGAAGGAAGTGGATTCCCTCCGGGAGCTGAGCATGATCGGCCGTTCCTTTGAAGGCATCTTAAAGGGCGCCGAACAGTTCCAGGACCGTCTTCAGGAATTCGGCCAGTCCTTTGAGGGCATCAATCACGCCGCAGAGCAGTTTTCCCAGGTTAAGGATGAGGTGGGCCAAACCGTGGCCGGAGCCAGAAACGAAATGGAAGACCTGAAAAACATTTCCGTCCAGGTGCTCGGCTCCTTCGATGACATGGAGCGCATCTTCGAGCAGCTCCAGGATTCCATCCAGGGCATCCAGGACTGCATGGGCAAAATCGTCTCCATTGCGGACCAGACCAACATCCTGGCCGTCAACGCCTCCATCGAGGCCGCCAGGGCCGGCACGGAGGGCAGAAGCTTCGCCATCGTCGCGGCGCAGGTCAAAGACCTGGCCAGGGAGATCAAGCTTCTGGCCAATGAAGTGGATACCGGGATCCGCGAGGTGAAGGGCCATTCCACCAAGTTAAGCGGAAGCATTACCGGTGCCCAGGAAACCCTGGGAAAAGGCGCCGCCATTGTAGGAAATACGGACGAAGGCTTCCAGCAGATCACCTCCGCCGCCGAAAGCGCCACCTCCGTGCAGACAGAGATCGCAGGCGTGATCGACAATTCCCAGAACGACCTGCAGGCAGTCTGCCAGTTCTTCGACCAGATCAAAGATCAGTATCAGGACGTCATGGGGCACATCCAGAGAGCCAACAGCCTCGGCACCACCAAGAGCAGCATGTTCGAGGACGTGGACAATATGCTGTCCCAGGTTCCCCTCATCATCCAGGACGCAAACGCCCGGGAATAACCGGGCCGGCGGGAGTGATCCGCTCCCGCCCTTCCATGAGTACTTCAGTCTTTCCTGTTCCGATTCCGGTATTCTTTCGGCGAAAGACCAGTTAATTTTTTGAAGTTCCGGCAGAAATAAGTGAAATTGGAATAGCCGCATTCCTGTGAGATCCGGGCAATCCTTTTGTCCGTATAGACCAGCTCCTCCTGTGCGCTCGAGAGCCGCAGGTTCGCCAGATAGCCGATAAAAGTCGTTTTGCAGTATCTCGAAAATACAGCGGAAAAATAGGACGGATTCAGATGGACATATTCCGCAACCTCCGACAGGGACAGGTCCGGATCCTGAAAATTTTTCGCCATATATTCCTTCGCCACAGTGAGCATCGCATTGGTTGTCAGCTCCGAAGTTCGGTTGAAAAAATTCAGGCATTCTGCGGCAAATTTTTCCAGCACCTCCTTAACGGTCCGCAGATCTGTGCCGAAATACAGCTTTAAAATATAATCCCCCGTCTGCTCGTTAAAATCCACTGCGTCTATTTTTGTCATAAGCTGCAGCATGACTGCTTTCACGAAATCCTTCGCCTGGTAAACGCTTACTTTTTCCTCCTCAAACTGTTTAAACTGCCGGTTCAGTTCCTTATAAATCTCCTCTCTGTTTTTCCGCAGGATCACCGCCGCCATGGACTGCACTTCCATATGAAAATCCGCATAACGGACCGTGTAGCGTCTGTCTGCATAATAAACCGCATGATCCCCGATCAGATATCTCATTTTCTCCATATTTTCGGCTTCATAAAGCGCCGCCGGCAGTTCCTCCAGCCCTTTCTTGACCCGGCTTGCCGTGACACAGAAACCGGACAGTTTCAGTCCTCCAAGTATCTCGGCCGCCTTTTCACAAAAAAACTCAATCTCCTTCCGCAGCTTTTCCGGGTTCCTGCTTTTCAGAAGATAAACCGAATTTTTCGTAATATCCGGCAAATGCAGACAGGTCTGTTCCCTGTTCAACGAAAACAGATACTGGCCGGCCTGCCCCCCGGAGTCCCCTGAAACACAAACCATCGCCACTGCATGATACCGTTCTCCAAGTTTTTGCAGAAGTTCATGCTCCTTCTCATACTTATCATACTGAAAGGTTCCGCGAAGGACTTCCTCATAAATCCTCCTGTCTGTCACCTGCATACTGTTCAGCCGCTTTCTGTCAGCCACCCTTTTTCCCGCTCTTCTGAGCGTTTCTAAAAGCTCCTCTGTGTCCAACGGTTTCAGAAGATAGGCAAACACGCCGTAATTGACCGCGGCCTTCGCATATTCAAACTCTTCATAACCGCTGATCATGATCACCAGCGTCTCCGGCCAATTCCGGCACAGTTCTTTTGCCAGCTCCACCCCATTCATAAACGGCATCCGCACATCCGTAATGACAATATCAGGCCGCACCGTCTCCATCTGGTCAAGAGCTTCCCTCCCGTTCCGGCAGTCCGCCGCCACCAGACAGTCCTCTTTTTTCCAGTCGATCGCCTGACATAATGCTTTTCGCACAAAAGGTTCGTCATCTATGATCATCAGCTTCAGCATTTTTTCCCTCCCATATCGCCGGAAACAGGATATTTACATAAGTATATTTTCCATGCCGGCTCCGTACCTTCAGTCCGTATTGCTTTCCGTAAAGCAGCTTCAGCCTTCTGTTTATATTAAAAATACCGTATCCTTGCTCCAGGGACTCCTTCTCCTCCTTTAAAATTTCTTTACCATTGTTCAGGCAGTGCTCAATCCGCTCCATTCCCTCTGCATCGATCCCGACCCCGTCGTCCAGAACCTCGATCAAAATATCCGCTCCCTGACTCTTGGCCGTCACCGTAATGATTCCGCTCTGGGACTGCCGCTGCAGGATGCCGTGATGGATCGAATTTTCCACAATCGGCTGAAGAATCAGCTTCGGACAGAGGCAGTTCAGGATATCCGGCGTGAGGCTGGTAATAGAATACTGAATCTGTCCCAAATAACGGACGCTCATCAGGTTCATATAAATTCTCGTATGTTCCAGTTCGTCCTGCAGCGTCACCGTCTGCTTTCCCTTTCCGAGAGAAAGGCGGAAATACCGGGAAAAGTCCATCAGGTTTTTATGAGCGTCTTCTGCCTCTCCCAGGCGGATCTGCCATGCAATCGTATCCAGCGTATTATAAAGGAAATGCGGATTGATCTGGGCCTGCAGGACCGCATACTGGGCCTTCTGTGCCTCCACCTGCACCTGCTCCACATGATGAACCAGCTTCTGGATCCGTTTCAGCATCCGATTATACCCCTCGCAAAGATACGTTACTTCATATAATGAAGTCTCAATACAAATCGGTTCCGTCAGATTGTCAAGCTGAATCCGGTTCATGGCCTCCACCAGCCGGGTAATCGGCCGGATGATCATCCTCCCGCAGTAAAAATCAATAATAACAAAGGCGCTGATCAAAATGACCAAAAGTAAAAAGAAGCTGAGAAGAACCGGAATCCCAAGCTGAAGCTTCCGGTCATACTTTAAGCGCATTTCCAAGGTCCAGCCATTTTTCAGCGTATCCGCAACCAGATAATCCTTTTCCGTCAGAGACGCTCCCTCCTCGTTTAAAGCAAACAGCTGCTCCGATCCATCCAGAACGCATATCTGGTAATCCTTGTCCTCCATGTCCCCCAAAAGGCTGTTCAGGGCATCCTTGGACAGCTCCACATAAATGACGCCGCAGACCTGATTGGTCCTGATGTCATAGATCGGCGCCTGGGCGGCCAGGTACGGCGCCAACAGGGAATTAAACACCAGCGGATCCTCTGAATACCTCCACAAAATCCCATCCATGTTCCTGGCCTCTTTATGCCACCCGGAATCCGGAATGCTGTCCCGCCGGATCAGGGAATGCTGTCCATAGGAAAAGGTACGTCCGTCGTCCAGAACAACTGCTATCTCATAGGGAATCCCCGTATAGGACTGCGCCAGCATCGCCAGCTTCCCATTGACCTCGCACCGCTCCTGCAAATAGAGCCGCTTTTCCTGTTCCGGTTTCTTTCGGACAGTTTTCTGCAGGTCATAATTGTTGCCGATCACGCCGCAGAGGCTTTCCATCCCGTTAATGACGTCATTCAGTTTTTCCGCATAGAGATAGGAAACATTGGATAACTCCTTATTCCGGTCGCTTTTCATCTCGCTTCGGAAAAACAGATAAAACGCAATGATTATGAGCCCGATGCAGATCGTCAGAAATACCGCCATAGTCCGGAAAAGCCTGTTTTCCATCGTTCCTTTCAGTCGTCTTTTTCTTCCCAAGTTCCCACCTCCGTCTGCCGCAAACCGTCCGCCGCCTTCTCTCTCAGCCTGCGTTTTTGCTTCTCCTGTTCCCGACGGCCTGGGCCAAAACCACCACCACGACCAGAAGGCCGACAACCACCTGATACCAGATTGGGTTCACAAAGCTTTGCATATTAAAAATATTATTTAAAAACGCCAGGATCCAGGCCCCCAAAAAGGCTCCGAAAACATTTCCCCGGCCTCCTGCCAGATGAATGCCGCCCAGCACGCAGGAGGCGATGGCATACATTTCATAGCCGCTCCCCGAAGCCGCCTGCCCGGCTCCCGA
>CATJIW010000310.1 GCA_949740745.1 uncultured Lachnospiraceae bacterium
AAAAACGGATTGAAAAAAATCGGTTTTTCTTCGGAAAGGGCTTTTTGAAAGGCCGCTTCTCCCCAGGGAAGCCAGTCTACCGGGTTGTCTTTGTGCTGCAGGAGATAGGGGGATTTTTCATATTGAAGCTGATTCGACATTGTACAATACCTCGCCTGAATGATAAAATCGGACGTCAGTCCGTTTGCGCCGTCTGCGGAGCGGAAGCGCATTTAACCTCAGTATACCCTCAAACCGGAAATTTTACCTGTCAAAACTCCGGAAACTCCCGGTTGTAAATTTTACTGTGCGGTGCTACAATCAAAACGGATTCGGACGGTGGGAAACGATGCGCAGAGAGTTTCCCTTCCATAAATTTTGTTTATCAATGTTTATTAATGGCTGATCAATGACGGAAGGAGGGAATGGACATGTTATTTTCGAACCGTGACCTGAGAAGGCTTTTGGTGCCGCTGATTATTGAGCAGTTTCTGGCGGTTCTGGTGGGAATGATCGACGTGGTGATGGTGGCGGAGGTGGGAGAGGCCGCCGTGTCCGGCGTGTCTTTGGTGGATGCCATTAACCTGCTTCTGATCCAGCTGCTGGCGGCCATGGCTACCGGAGGCGCCGTGGTGGCCGGACAGCTTCTGGGATGTAAAAACGAGGAGAGGGCCTGCCATGCGGCGAACCAGCTCCTTCTTGTGACAACGGTGTTTTCTGCGGTGATCATGGCGCTGTCTCTTTTGGGCAACCGGGTGATTTTAAGTGTCCTCTTCGGAGAGATCGAGGCGGATGTCATGTCCAACGCAAGGCTGTATTTTTATATTACGGCCCTTTCGTTCCCTTTCCTTGCCGTCTATAATTCCTGTGCGGCCCTTTACCGGGTCATGGGCAATTCCAGGGTGTCCATGAAGACCTCTCTGGTCATGAACGGGCTGAATATCGGAGGAAACGCCGTCGGCGTTTATCTGCTCCGGATCGGCGTGGCCGGGGTGGCGGTTCCCACTCTGATCTCCCGGATAACGGCGGCCGGGATCATGCTTTATATTATTCGGAACGAAAGGAATCCGGTCCATGTGGACCGCCGCCTGCGGCTGGGCTGTGAGCCGGCCATGATCCGGCAGATCTTAAGGATCGGAATTCCCGGCGGCATGGAAAACGGCATGTTTCAGCTGGGGAAGATTATGGTGCAGAGCCTGGTTTCTACTTTGGGCACGACGGCTATTGCCGGCTTTGCCGTGGCGGGGAATATGGCTACTCTCGAATATCTGCCCGGCATAGCTCTGGGGATGGGCATGGTGACGGTAGTGTCCCGGTGCGTGGGCGCAAAGGAGTTCGGGCAGGTGAGGCAGTACGTGAAAAAGCTTCTGATGCTGAATTATGCCATTCTGGCCGGAATCGTCCTGGTGATCGGCCTGTTTCGCATGCCCATCGTAGGCATTTATAATTTGACGCCGGAGGCGTCGTCGGTGGCGTCCGGTCTGATCCTGTTCCATGGGTTTGCCATGCTGGTGTGGCCCCCGGCCTTCCTCATTCCCCATGCCCTGCGTGCCGCTTCCGACGTGACCTTTACCATGATTATTGCCGTGGCCTCCATGTGGGTTTTCCGAATCGGCCTGGCCTATCTGCTGGTAAAGGGGTTCCATGCGCCGGTCACGGGGGTCTGGATTGCCATGAGCATCGATTGGATTTTCCGGGCCGTTTTGTTTGTCTGGCGTATGCTGGGCAGCAGATGGATGCGTCACGGCTCCGACGAGGGACTCAGGCGAAGGAAGCCCTGAAGGGCGCTTTCGGAGGAAGAGAAAGAGATTGGGTGCTGTTTTTCAATAAGCGAGAAAACGTTTTTATATCAAAGCCCGAAATACAGGACAGAATGATTGTGCAAAATGTATAAAATAATGGAGGAAACTTAAGCATATTACCTAAAATATAAAATGATATTGACAAAACAGGACATTTCTGTGTATTATATTACCATAGACTTATGCACTGCGAGAAAACGTTTTCTCACAAAATCGTACATAAGCAAAGATATTTCAAAGGAGGAAGTAAGATGAAAAAGGTTCTAAGTGTAATGTTGGCTATGGCTATGATGCTCACGCTTCTGGCAGGCTGCGGCGGGGAAAAGGACAAGC
>CATJIW010000311.1 GCA_949740745.1 uncultured Lachnospiraceae bacterium
ACCGAACCGTAGGCGAGCCACCGGTCGTACTCCTGCTTTTTAAGAGGCAGGCCCTTGCACCTGGCCACGATGTTCACCAGAAAGGTGGCGGCGGGGATCACCGGGAAAACCGCCCCGATGGTCCAGATATTGGTCCTCTTTCCGGTGGCCAGATATCCTGCAAGCACCGCCCCGAAGGACAGCGCCAGACAGATCCCGCAGAACAGGCACTGCCTGAGAAGCTTTTTTTTTCCGTAACCGTATGTTCCTTTTTCCATCGTCTTTCCTATTTCTCCCATTTGTCGCAGAGCATGTGAATCTGATCGGCCATCCTCGCCAGATCCTTGTTGGCGCCGCCCTCGCTCCGGCGGATAATGGCCAGCAGACGCTCCCCGGCCGCCAGCAGACGCTCGAATATCTGGCTGGCCTTCCTCGCCGCCGCCTTCTCCTTCCGGACCAGAACCGGTGCGCCCTCCTTGATCCACACGTCCGCCTTCATGTCATAAACAGAGCCGCTGAACGGCGCCGCAGTCTCAAAGCCGTGCTCCTTCCGGAGGCATTCCGCAAATTCGTCACATACATTGTCCTCGCCGTGGACCACAAACACCTTGAGCGGCTTCGGCCAGAAGGCGTTGATCCAGGCCAGGAGCCCAAACTTATCCGCATGGCCGCTGATGCCGTCCAGCTTCTTGATTTCCGCCCGGACCTCAATGGTTTCGCCGAAGAGCCGAACCGACTTCGCCCCCTCCATCAGTGACCGGCCCAGGGTCCCCCTGGACTGATATCCCACGAAAAGCACCGTGGACTCCGGCCTCCAGAGATTATGCTTCAGATGATGACGGATCCGGCCCGCCTCACACATGCCGGAAGCGGAAAGGATCACCTTGGGCTCCTCGTCAAAGTTGATCATTTTGGAATCTTCACTGGTGACCGACAAAGTCAGGCCCTCGAACTTAATCGGGTCAATGCCCCTGTTCAAAAGCTCCATAGCTTCCTTGCCGAAGCAGTTGTACTTATATTTATTGAAGATATTGGTCGCCTCCACGGCCAGGGGGCTGTCCACGAAGACCTTGAAATTCCCGTGCCCCTTTACCAGGCCGTCCTCTTTGATCTTGCGCAGATAGTAAAGAAGCTCCTGGGTCCGCCCTACGGCAAAGGCCGGGATCACCACATTGCCGCCCCGGTCAAAGGTCCGCTGGATCACCGCCGAAAGCTCCTTCACATAATCCACCGGCACCTCGCTGTGGAACCGATTCCCATAGGTGGACTCCATCACCACGTAATCGGCCATTTCCAGATAATGAGGCCGCTTGATCAGAGGCTGGAACCGGTTCCCCACGTCCCCGGAAAACACCAGCTTCTTCGTCTCCCCGTCCTCCGTCATCCACACCTCGATGCTGGCCGAGCCAAGGAGGTGCCCCACGTCCGTAAACCGCAGGCGGATCCCCTCGCAGACAGAGACCTCTTCGTCATACTCACAGGGAACCAGATGCTTTAAAAGCCCCTCCGCATCCTCCATGGTATAAAGCGGCACGTACTCCGGCCCGCCGGACCGCTTGGCCTTCCGGTTCCGCCACTCCGCCTCAAACTCCTGGATATGGGCGCTGTCACGGAGCATGATCTGGCACAGGTCGCAGGTGGGCCTGGTGGCATAAACCTCCCCCCGGAACCCCTTCGCATAGATCAGAGGCAGAAGGCCCGAATGGTCGATATGGGCATGGGTCAGGAAAACGGCGTCGATTTCCGAAACCGCAACCGGAATCTCCTGATTCTCATAAACGTCCTCCCCCTGCTCCATGCCGCAGTCAATCAAAAAATCCTTCCCGGCCGCCCTCACCATGTGGCAGCTTCCCGTTACCTCGTGGTCCGCACCCAAAAAAATCAGTTCCATAAATACCCTCCTTACATTTTTTCTCACTGGCGATTGCGCAACTTGAAATTGCAGGAATATTCTGCCAATATATCCGTCCAAAGCCTGCTGCGCCAAGGTTTGTGAGTGGCGCAATCGCCTATTTTTTCTTATGCCGATTCCTTATGGTCACTTTTTTCTTTCCTTCTCCTTCTCTGCACCGGCCCTTTCCCTCCCAGCCCCGCTCCGT
>CATJIW010000312.1 GCA_949740745.1 uncultured Lachnospiraceae bacterium
AGGACGATCTCATAGGTATTTCCGATATGCGGCTTGCCCGACGTGTAGGCGATCGCCGTCGTCATATAATAAGGTTTCTTTGCCATGGTCTCTCCCTCCGTCAAAATAAACTGTTTTTCATTATACTACAGAATCCCTGGTTTGTGTGAGAAAATATTCGAGATTTCGTTCTGCGTAAAAGATCGCTTCTTTTCGTTTCGAATCCGGTATAATTCTTGTCGGAAATAACCGGTATTCCGATAAGAACAAAAAAACGAACCCCTTGGCTTTTCCTCCTCCATCGTCTATAATAAAGACTGGACGACTATTCTATCCTTCCGATGAATATGGTTATAAAAGTACAAACAATAAGGAGGACGTTATGAAGCAACGAGTCACCCGTCTGCTGGCTCTCCTCATGGCTTTGGTTCTGTTTGTCTGCGCCGCCGGCTGCGGCACGGGCCGGACACCGCAGGTCAGCGAGGATGAGCATAAACGGTTTACGGAGTTTTCCGAGGAACTGTTCCGGTCGGAACTCCTTGGCAACACCATCAATCTCCACTACACGCTGGCCTATCCTGAAAAATGCGGAATCGAAGATTACGAGATACTCCTGCCCACGGTCAGCGCCGACTCGGAAGAGGCGGATCATAATGCCGCCCTCGAAGTATTAAAGGAGCTTAATGACATTGACTATAAGCAGCTTCCGGCAGACGACAGGCTGACCTACGACGTGCTGGAGGAATATCTGAAAACCTCCCTGGAGGGAAAGGATTTCTACTATTTTTATGAGCCCTTTTCTCCCGTCATGGGCTTCCAGGCCAATCTTTCCATTACCCTGGCGGAGTATTCCTTCCGGCGGGAACGGGACGTCGAGGATTATCTTGCGCTTCTGGAGCTCCTTCCGGCTTACGTGGATTCTCTCATCACTCTGGAGAAGACCCGTTCCAAAATGGGCTACGCCATGCCGGACAGCACCATTGACGACGTGTTTGAAAGCATTCAGGAATTTTTAAATGCCGGAGAAAACAACATCTTCCTCACTTCTTTCGAGGAACGGCTGGAGAAGCTTGAGGGTCTCTCCGAGGCCAAAAGGACGGAATATGCGGAAAAAAACCGGAAGATCCTGAACAGCCAGATTCTTCCTTCCTATAAAAAGATCGGCCGCTGCCTGCAGGAGATCCGGGGCACCGCCGAAAATACACAGGGGCTCTGCCATACGGAGGGCGGCAGCGACTATTACGCCTATCTGCTGAAGAGCATGGTTGGTTCCGGCCACACTCCGGAGGAAATGCTTGCCCTGGTCGAGGACCAGATCCAGCAGGACCTGACGGAAATGATGACGATCATGAGCGGTTCCCCGGAGCTCCTTGACGGCTTTGACGGCACGATCCCGGAGGACCGGACGCCGGAGGAAATCCTGGACTATCTGAAGGAAGCCATGAAGGAAGAGTTTCCGGAGCTTCCCGTGGAAGCCGCCTACCAGATCAAATACGTCCCGGAATACATGGAGGAGAGCACCAGCCCCGCCTTTTACATGACGCCCCCTTACGACCTTCCGGGTGAAAACACTATTTATATCAATAATTCCTCTACGGACGAAAGCTCGCTGTTTTCTACCCTGGCACATGAAGGCTATCCCGGCCACCTTTACCAGATGGTCTACGCTTCGGCCACCTTTTCCAACCCGGTCCGGAGCCTGCTTTCTTACCTTGGCTATTCCGAGGGCTGGGGGCTTTATGTGGAGCATGAGTCTTACTCCATGAACGACAGGCTGACCTCCCGGTCGGAGGAGCTCGCCAGGCTGCACCGGCTGAATTCTTCCATATCCATTGCCGTTCACGCCCTGATCGATCTGGAGATCCATTATAACGGCTCCTCCCCGGAGGATATCCGCACCCTGCTCTCCACTTATTTCGGGGACCTGGGCGAAGAAGCGGTTCAGGAGCTTTATGACATGATTGTCAGCGAACCGGCCTATTACCTGAAATATTATGGAGGATATCTGGAGTTTCTGCTGCTTCGGGAAAAGGCGGAGGGACAGCTTGAAGAGAAATTTAACTTAAAGGAATTCCACAAATTCCTTCTGGACATGGGGCCCTGCGCCTTCCCCACCATAGACGCTTACATGGATGACTGGATTGAAGAACAAAAGTAAAGCCCGGCAGGCCTGCCGCTTCGGCGCTGCCGTTTTAAGAAAGGAGAGCTTATGAAAAAATTACCGGATGAACTTTGGAGGGACAGGAGGCACGTCCTCTGGTTCCCCTTCTCGTTCGACAGATATTACATCGCAAACGGACGCCTCTACTGCCAGCACGGCTTCCTCCGTCAGGATGAACACGAATGCCTGCTGTACCGGATCCTGGACATTTCCCTGCGCCGGACCCTTGGGAACCGATTCTGCGGTACCGGCACCATTACCCTTCGTACCACCGACGCTTCCGATCCGGTCCTGACCTTAAAAAACGTCAAACACAGCCGGGCCGTCAAGGAATTGCTCAGCAACCTGATCGAGGAGGAGCGGACCAAAAAGGGCATCACCGGAAGAGAAGTCCTCACAAACAGCGGCATGATGGATCGAAACGGAGACGGACAAATCGATATCGACGATTTTCTGTAAGTGTCCGAAAAAAATACCGCCGGCGCTCCTTCGGGAGCGCCCATTCATTGGTCTCGTATGGAAACCTGTACTAGTCAACAAAAACTGGACACAAATTTTAAAATTTTTTACAGCAAAGATTGTTTTCCGGGCAATGCCATAGATTTCTTGATACATCCTTGTTTGGCCGGGTGGAGTGTATCAGGTATTCTGCGATTGTAAAACCTGCCTGCGCACCGCTTACGCGGCTCCGGGCTTGACAATCATTCTATACCTGATATCTGGCGCCTAAGCCAAACAAGAAGGAGTCTATGCCGCCAGGCATCAGCTACACCTGGGTCCCGAATCACATTCAGGACGCAAATGGAAAAATGGCTCCAAGATCCTTTCTGAAATGCTTCGCCTTTGCCTCAGAATCCATGTTGGATCACAAAAACGAAATCGCGGCCCTGGAAAATGATCGGATCCTCCTTCCTACAAGACTGCAGGGAGCCATAGCAAGAGTTTCCGCCGACCGGGTCCAGGAACTGACGCTGGAAGAATATGAGTGGCTGCAGGATCTGATCGGACGGATAAATAAAAAAACCATGCTGATGGAAAAGGATGAATTCTTGAGTTATCTCCTTCCGGAGCACTGGCCCGCTCCTGAAAGGAATCGGCTGCCGGGAAAGACAAATACGGAAATCCTGGAAGCGCTGGCAGACCTGGGGATCGTGATCAAGACAACTGATGGCCGGATTAACATCCCGGAGCTATATCTGCACGGGTTTGGATTAAAACGAAAAGGCGGGATCAAACGTCCAAAGTGATTTTTGTATACGAAAAAGAGTGAGTGCCTGTTCTCCCGCACTCACTCTTTCCTTTATAAACGATCCGGCAATGGCGGATCCTTACTTTGAAGCCCTGTAATAATTGATCAGGCAGCCGTCCAGGATGATCTGCCGCTCGTCGTCGGTCAGCTCTCCCATTCTCAGCGTGAACTCCCT
>CATJIW010000313.1 GCA_949740745.1 uncultured Lachnospiraceae bacterium
GCGTATCTTTATGAGCGGGACGGGTATCCGGGGATCGACGGGGTGCCGGAGATGCTGGCGGGGCTTAAGGCGGCCGGGGCCCTTGAGACGGCGCCGGAGGACTGCCTGGTGGTAGAGGATTCCTGCCACGGGGTCCATGCGGCGAAAAATGCGGGCATGGCCTGCCTGGGCTTCGTCAATCCGGATTCCGGAGATCAGGACCTTTCCTGTGCCGACCGGCTGACAAGGTCCTTCCGGGAGGTGGACGCCGCCTTCGTGGAGGCGGCATACGGGGAAAGGAAATGACCGGGAGACGGGAGGGAAGGGGCGGCAGCCTATAAGGCCAGCCGCTCTCCGTCGTCCGGCACGTAAAGACTGCCGGAGTAATAGAGCTTTCCCTCGGCGGTGTAAGCTTCTTTTCTGTTTTTAAGGCTCTTGTCCTCGGTGTGCCACAGGACGAGGTTCGGAATCCGGAGGCGTTCTGCCAGCTGGCAGGCGTCCTTTACGGTGCTGTGGTGCTTTTCGTAGGGCCTGAACCGCTCCCTGTCGCCGTAAAGGCAGAAGGCTTCATGGAGGAGCCAGTCGCTTCCGGACACGTAGCGGGCACAGCCGGGATTGTAGGGCTCGTCCCCGGCGCAGGTCAGCCTTTTCCCGTTCTTTAAAACGGTGGTGAAGCCGAACTGCTTCGCCTTGGTGGAGAGGATGTCAAAAAACGTTACGTCGTAGTCCAGGATATGCCTGCTTTCGCCGTCTGCGACGGGGATCAGAAGGATCCGTTCGTCGAAAAGGCTGCAGAATTTTTTCTGGATGGTCAGGGAGCAGAGGGTCCTGACGGTGTCTGTGAGCCCCTCGTGGCAGTAGATGCTTAAATTACCCTCATAGCTTCCTTTTAAAATGGCGGTGGCGATCATCCGGATCATCCAGACCATGCCGAGGATGTGGTCGTTGTGCTCATGGGTGACGAAAATATGATGGATCCGGGTCAGGGGCACCTCCATGTCCTCCAGGATCCTCAAGATGCCGTTGCCGCCTCCGGCGTCCACGAGAAAATATTCGTCTCCGTCCCGGATGGCGAAACAGGTATTGTAGCAGCGGGTGGCCTGGGCGTTTCCCGTGCCGAACACATAAAGCTCTTCCATGGATTATTCCTCCCAAAGTGGATTTCTGTCGGCATTATAACATGCCGGGGCCGGGTTTGCAATGGCGGAGGGGCCGGCCCGGAAAGAACGTTGACAGGGGAAGGAAAAGTATCTATAATGAGGGGCGCAGCGATAAAAATGCAAGTTCAATGACAGCAAGGAGATGACGGCTTTGGCAAAAAGTATGACAGAAGGAAGGCCCTTTCGGCTGATTTTGCAGTTTGCCCTTCCATTATTGATCGGAAATCTGCTTCAGCAGACCTATAATATTATTGACGCGGCCATTGTGGGGCGGGTGCTGGGGGCCGACGCCCTGGCCGGCGTCGGTTCTACCAGCAGCGTCCAGTTTATGGTGCTGGGATTCTGTATCGGCTGCTGCACCGGCTTCGGCGTTCCGGTGGCGAAGTGCTTCGGAGCGGGGCGGCCGGAAAAGATGAAGCATTACATATTCAGCGCCGCCGTCCTGACGGGAATGGTGGCGGCGGTCCTGACGGCCCTTTGCGTCCTGCTCTGCCCCTGGATCCTTCGGATCCTTTCCGTGTCGGAGGAGCTTTACGGAAATGCGTACCGCTACCTTCTGGTGATTTTCCTGGGACTTCCCTTCACGCTTCTTTATAATCTGCTGGCCAGCGTACTGCGGGCGGTGGGGGACAGCCGGACGCCCTTTGTTTTTCTGGTGGTTTCGGCGGGGTTAAACATCGTCCTGGACCTGCTCTGTATCGTAGGGTTTGGCTGGGGCTGCGCCGGGGCAGCCATTGCCACGGTGGCTTCCCAGGCGGTCAGCGGGATCCTGTGCCTGCTCTTTATTTATAAGAGGGTGGAGCTTCTTCATCCCGGCCGGGAAAACTGCCGCCTGGAGGGGGACGCTTCAAAGGAGCTTCTCGCCATGGGGCTTCCCATGGGCTTTCAGTTTTCGATCACGGCCGTGGGAAGCATGGTCATGCAGTCGGCCAACAACAGCCTGGGAAGCGTGTATGTTTCCGGCTTCACGGCGGCTCTCAAGATCAAGCAGTTCACCATGTGTCCCTTTGACGCCATTGCTTCGTCCGTATCCGTCTTCTGCGGACAGAATCTGGGAGCGGGTAACCTGAAGCGGATCCGTCAGGGCGTGAAGGAAGGGGCCGCAATGGCCGTTTTCTACGGGATTTTTGCCGGCCTGATCCTGATTTTTACAGGCAGGACGCTTTCGGCGCTGTTCGTCGGCCGGGAAGCGTCGGAGGTTCTGGATGCGGCGGCAAAATACCTTCGCTGCCTGGGATACTTTTTCTGGAGCCTTGGGATCTTAAACGTGGTCCGGCTGAGTGTTCAGGGACTGGGCTATGCGGGCCGGGCGGTGTTCGCCGGGGCGGTGGAAATGATCGCAAGAAGCGTGGTCAGCCTTTGCTTCGTCGGCGCCTTCGGCTACACGGCGATCTGCTTTGCCGACCAGACGGCCTGGGTGTCGGCCTGCCTGTATTTGATTCCCGTGTACCTGCTGTGTATAAGGCGGACGGCAAAGAAGCTGGGGCGGAGTTTTTGACGATGGCTTTTCCTGCTTCATAAAGGCAGGAAAGCGGTAAAGCAGCAGAAAGCGGCAGAAAGGGTGTCCGGACGTGGAACAGAAGAGAAATTTTTATAGAAGCTTTTTTTCAATTTATGCGGCGCTGGTGCTTCAAAATGTCATTACCCTGAGTGTCAATCTGGCGGACAATATGATGCTTGGGGCTTACAGTGAGACATCTCTCTCCGGGGTGGCAGCCGTCAATCAGATCCAGTTTGTTTTTCAGCAGATGACGATGGCTCTGGGCGAGGGGGCCGTCATGTTCTGCAGCCAGTATTGGGGAAAAAAGCAGACGGAGCCCATGAAGCGGATTATGGCTGGGGCCATGCGGGCCGGGCTTTCCGTGGCGGCGCTCCTCTTTCTCCTGGTGTCCTTCTTTCCCTCTCAGGCAGTGGGGCTTTTCACTACGGACGCGCCGATCATTGAGGAGGGAGTGCGCTATATCCGGCTGATCCGGTTTACCTATCTGTTTTTTGCGGTTACCCAGCTTCTTCTGGCCTCCCTCAGGAGCGTGGAGGTGGTAAGGATTGCCCTGTATCTCTCTGTCCTGGCTTTTTTTGTCAACTGCGGCATCAACTACGTGCTGATTTACGGAAGATTCGGCGCACCGGAGCTGGGAGTGGCCGGGGCCGCCGTCGGCACCCTGGCCGCCAGGGTTTTGGAATGCGCCGTTTTGATCTTCTACGTGGCGAAAAAGGAGAAGCGGCTTGGACTCAGGCTTCGGGATTATGGGGAGACAGACGGGCAGCTTACCAGGGATTATTTCCGGGTGACGGCGCCGGTGTTTCTTGTCCAGAGCCTGTGGGGGCTTAACACGGCTCTCCAGACGGTGATCCTGGGCCATATGACGGCGGCGGCCATCGCTGCAAA
>CATJIW010000314.1 GCA_949740745.1 uncultured Lachnospiraceae bacterium
AAGAATAACCGGGGCCCCCACCACGTCCGCCGTATCTCTGAGAATGCTGAACAGCAGCCTGGGATTCTTCCCGATATCCGGCGCCACGGCAAACAATTCCTCCTGGCCCGGCCGCATAAGAGACTCCCGGAAAATAGCCGCAAGCTTCTCCCGCCCGTTCAAATCCTTCCGGTCCCGGATGGCCGCCAGCATTCGATTGGAGCTTCCCATCAATTTTTCCGTCACCGCCTCCAGAATCTCCTCCTTCGACTTAAAATGGTGATAAATGGCCCCCTTGCTCAAATTCCCCAGCCCGTCAATAATGTCCTGGATCGAAGTGTACTCGTACCCCTTCTCCAGAAACAGGCGGAGCGAAACGTCCAGAATCCGGTTCACCGTCTCCTCCGGGTGTCTGTTTCTTGCCATTGCCGCACTCCCTCTACATACCAGCGGTATGTTTGTTATATCATACCATTGGTATGTTTGTCAAGTCCCGCCTTCCAAAATCTGCGGGCTCCCTATATTATACCCTTCCCCCTCCCCGTTGACAAGCTTCTGCCGTAATTTTGCCACAGGCAAAACAGCCTGCCAAAGGATAATTCACTTGCAATTGTTCAGAAAATATGTTATAAGACATATTAGAACAATTAATGCATAGAGAGGTATCCAAATGAAATTTCAGTATGCGATCTTCGACATGGACGGCCTGATGTTCGACACCGAGCACCTGTTCGTTGAGTCCTTCCTCCAATCTGTCGCCCCAAAGACCGGCATGGACTTCCCCAAAGACAAGCTGATCTCCATCATCGGCCTCAACCACGCCTCCACTGCGGAAATTTTCCCGGAGCTGTTCGGCACCAAATACACCTGTGACCAGTGCTACGCCATCAGCGAAGAATGGACCAGGCGTTATATCGACAGACACGGTCTGCCCTTAAAGCCCGGCCTCGTCAAACTGCTGCGATGGCTCAAAAAAAACGGCTGTCGGATCGCTGTCGCCTCCTCCTCCCCCCGAAGCAAGGTGGCCGCCTATGTCGAAAGCGTCCATCTGACCGAATACTTCGACGTCCTCATAGGCGGCGACATGGTAACAAAAGGAAAGCCCGACCCCCAGATTTTTCAGATGGCCGCCAGGGCTCTCGGCTGTGAAGCCCCCGCCGCCTGCGTCGTTTTCGAGGATTCCAGAAACGGCCTCCTGGCAGGAAAAGCCGCCGGCATGTGCGTGATCGTCGTTCCCGACCTTCAGGATCCCGCCAAGCAGCTTCCCGGATACGCCTATGCAAAAGTAAAGACCCTGGCAGACGCAGTCCTGATCCTGTCCGATCACAATTCCGGACCGGCCTGAGCCGCCGCCAATTATAACAAATTTAAGCCGCAGACAGGAGAACACATGAATAACATCGGCAAACTCCAAGTGTCCGCCTTCGACCTGGACGGAACACTCCTGAACTCCAAAAAAGAACTGCTCCCTTCCACGGTCCTTGCTATCCGACGCCTGAAGCAGGCCGGCGTGCAGATCGTCCTGGCCTCCGGCCGCCACCCGAAGGGCATCTGGCCCGTCGCCGGGCGCCTTTCCCTGACCGGGACGGACAGCTACCTCCTCGGCTTCAACGGAGGGACCATCGTCTCTCTAAAAACCGGGAAACGGATTTACGACCGCCAAATGGCTCCGGAAACCGCCCGGACCGCCGCCGACGCCGCCCTCTCCCTGGGCCTCTCCCCCGTAACCTACACCGAATCCGAGCTTTTGTGCCTGGACGAAGAAAACCCATACGTCCGGTTCGAAGCCGGGCTGAACGGCCTCCCCGTCCGGAGGATCTCCTCCTTCCGGAAAGAAGTATGCTTTCCCGTCAACAAGGTCCTCGTGGTCGGAGACCCAAAGCAGATCGCAGACGGCGGCGAAGCCGGCCTCCAAAAGGCAGTGAGTGGATCCTGCTCCGTTTCCCTCTCCGCCCCCTATTTTCTCGAAGTCATGCCAGAAGGAATCGACAAGGCCTTCGGCCTCAGGCAGCTGCTCTCCCTGCTGGGCCTCACCCGTGAAAGCCTGGCCGCCTTCGGCGACGGCATGAACGACATGTCCATGCTGGAATACGCCGCCGTGGGAGTCGCCATGGAAAACGGCGCCCCGGCCCTGAAAGCCGCTGCAGACCTGGTCACCAAATCCTGCGACGAACACGGCATCGCACTGGCGGTCGAGCGTCTTTGGAACGCCTGAAAAGAACCCTTATGCCATCCGCACTCTCTGCCCCGTAATTCGTCTCCTTCCCGGGAATCCTTCTGATTATCCTTTCCATGTAAGCCGTCAAGTAAGCCGTCATGAAACCCTCTGAGCCCTCCCGCTCTTAAAATTCCCTTTGAGCTTCCGCATTATAAAATAAACTAAAAATGCGGAAGCTCGGGAAAATCCTCCGCTTGAATAGAATGTTCTAAGATGATACAATATGGATAATGCTGCCCCATCCGGGCAAAGAAAGGAAAAGAAACATGGTCGGTAACCAGCAAACACTTATCAATCCAAACAGCAATATCCCCATGTACAAACAGGTGCTTGGCATTTTAAAAGAACAGATCACCAGCGGGAAACTCCAGGAAGGCGACCGTCTTCCCTCCGAACTCACCCTGATGCACGAGTTCGGCGTCAGCCGCATCACTGTACGGACGGCAATCGCCGAGATGGTGGACGACGGGCTCCTGGTCCGTTCCCAGGGAAAAGGCACCTTCGTCGCACAGCCCTCTATCTCCCAGCCTGCCAACGACGCCATCGGCTTCAACCGCTCCTGCATCCTTGCGGGAAAAACCCCTTTCACCCAGCTATTGTCCATCGAATGGGTCTTTCCCACCGACAAGCAGGCCAGCTATTTCCAGATAGACCCTCAGACCAGGCTTATCCGTTCCAAACGACTGCGCAGCGTCGACGGGAATCCCACCATGATTGAGACCAACCATTATCCGCCCGGCTTCGCCTACCTGTTTGAAGAAGACCTGAACGGCTCCCTGTTCGCCATATTAAAAAAACACAACTTCCAGTTCACAGTGACAGAACGGACTCTGGAAACCTGCTTTCCCAGCAGCCATGAGTGTCAGCTTTTAAACATTAAGTCCGGCACTCCCCTGCTTTTATTCCGGGATTCTCACGCTGCCCTGGACGGAACGCCCTCCTTTCTGTCCAGCCAGCTTTACAATACCCAGAACATGAAGTTTTATTTTTAATGCAATTCATACGCCGCCGGCCCTCTGGCGGCTTCCCCAAAAAATCAGGAAGAAAACCGGTTCTGACTTAGAAAACACCGATTTTCTTCCTGATTTCCTGTCAGGCTGCGTCACGCATAAGCCCGTCGATAAAAACAAAATTAAGAAAGCGCCTCATTCCGTCCCGCCCCCGTCCTCTGAAAGGACTGAAAGCCTGTGGGAGATTTCCCGCAGGGAGCCGTATGCATCCTCAAAAATGCGGCACAGCTTCTCATAACGGACGGCCGTGTCCGGGTTGGGCTCCACCGTCTCCGGAAACCGCAGGAAATCCTTCGCAACCGAGTAGT
>CATJIW010000315.1 GCA_949740745.1 uncultured Lachnospiraceae bacterium
CTGTGATCCGGGTTTCTCCGCAGACGGAATTTGTCAAGAAAAAACACTTGACAGCCTCTCTCTTTTCCTGTATGATGTACGAGGTGGTGACGAACCGTGGAAAAAATCGTGGAGCGGGCGCTCCTGTATGATTTTTATGGGGAGATTCCGACGGAGCATCAGAAGCAGATTTACGAAGACGTGGTATTTAACGACCTCTCTTTCAGCGAGGCGGCCGAAGAGCGGGGGATCTCCAGGCAGGGGGTCCATGACCTGATGAAGCGGTGCACCCGGATCCTGCAGGAGTACGAGAGGAAGCTGGGCCTTGTGGAGAAATTCCTGAAGACTCAGGAAAAGGTGGGTGAGATCCACCGGCTCACGAAGGAATTCCGGCAGACCGAGGATAGGGAGCTGGTGTTCCGCATAGAAGAGATTTCGGCGGAAATCAGCCGTTTGTAGGAACCTGTTTGATCAAGCAGAGGGCAGCGGAGGGAAACGAGTGGCATTCGAGAGCTTATCGGATAAATTGCAGAATGTGTTTAAGAAGCTGCGGGGCAAAGGCCGGCTTTCTGAGGCAGACGTAAAAGCCGCCCTGAAAGAAGTGAAAATGGCGCTTCTTGAGGCGGATGTCAATTTCAAGGTGGTCCGGAAATTCGTGAAGTCCGTGGAAGAGCGGGCCGTGGGCCAGGACGTGTTGAACAGCCTGACTCCAGGGCAGATGGTCGTTAAGATCGTCAATGAAGAAATGGTTTCCCTGATGGGGAGCGAGACCACAGAGATTAAGCTGAATCCGGGGAACGCCATGACGGTGATCATGATGGCCGGCCTTCAGGGCGCCGGGAAGACGACCACTTCGGCGAAGATCGCCGGAAAGCTGAAGGCAAAGGGGAAGCGTCCTCTTTTGGCAGCCTGCGATGTGTACCGGCCGGCGGCCGTAAAGCAGCTGCAGGTCAACGGCGAGAAGCAGGGAGTCCCGGTGTTTTCCATGGGAGAGAAGCACAGGCCGGTCAATATTGCAAAGGCAGCCATAGAGCATGCGGAAAAACACAATAACAATGTGGTGATTATAGATACGGCCGGACGTCTTCATATTGACGAGGACATGATGGCGGAGCTTCAGGAGATCAAGGGAAGCATCCAGGTGGATCAGACCGTGCTGGTGGTGGACGCCATGACAGGACAGGACGCAGTCAATGCGGCCAGTGCTTTCAATGACAGGATCGGGATCGACGGAGTTATCGTCACCAAGCTGGACGGCGACACCAGGGGCGGCGCGGCCCTTTCCATCCGGGCAGTGACCGGAAAGCCCATTCTTTACGTGGGTATGGGAGAGAAGCTTTCTGACCTGGAGCAGTTTTATCCGGACCGGATGGCCGGGAGGATTTTGGGCATGGGCGACGTGCTGACTCTTATTGAGAAGGCAGAAGCCCAGTTTGACGAAACGCAGGCCAAAAAGCTGGAACAAAAAATGAAGAAAGCCGAGTTCGACTTCAATGATTATCTGGAGCAGATGGCCCAGATCAAGAAGATGGGCGGCTTAAGCGACATGCTGAGCATGCTTCCCGGCTTCGGGAGCAAGATGAAGAATATAGACATTGACGAGAAGGCCCTGGACCGGACGAAGTCGATAATTTTTTCCATGACGCCTGCGGAGCGCTCCAATCCGGATATCATCAACCCTTCCAGGAAGAAGCGGATTGCGGCAGGGGCCGGCGTGGACATTTCCGAGGTGAACCGGCTGATCAAACAGCACGAGCAGAGCCGGAAGATGATGAAGCAAATGTCCGGCATGATGGGAAAGGCAGGAAAAAAAGGCAGGTTTAAACTTCCTTTTTAATACATTGGTATCACGATTACCACTCTAAGGAGGTGAAAGACAGATGGCAGTAAAAATGAGATTGAAGAGAATGGGTCAGAAGAAGGCGCCTTTTTATAGAATCGTCGTTGCAGATTCCAGATCTCCCAGAGACGGAAGATTTATCGAGGAAATCGGCTACTA
>CATJIW010000316.1 GCA_949740745.1 uncultured Lachnospiraceae bacterium
CGCCCCCCAGCCGCTACGGGACGCCGGATGATTTCCGCTTCTTCATGGACACCATGCACCAGGCGGGGATCGGCGTGATCTTAGACTGGGTTCCGGCTCATTTCCCCAGAGATGCTTTCGGGCTGGCTGACTTTGACGGGACGGGCCTCTATGAACATAAGGATCCGAGGCGGGGCGCCCATCCCCATTGGGGCACCCTGATCTTCAACTACGGAAGGCCTCAGGTGTCCAACTTCCTTATCGCCAACGCCCTGTTCTGGGCGCAGGAATATCACGCCGACGGGATCCGCATGGATGCGGTGGCCTCCATGCTGTATTTGGATTATGGGAAGAATGACGGGGAGTGGATCCCCAATCTTTACGGCGGCAATGAGAACCTGGAGGCCCTGGAGCTCTTAAAGCACCTGAACTCCATTTTCAAGAAGAAAAAGCTGCCGACTCTTTTGATCGCAGAGGAATCCACAGCCTGGCCCAGGATCACGGGGGATGTGGAGGACGGCGCGGTTGGCTTTGACTACAAGTGGAACATGGGCTGGATGAACGACTTCTTGGGCTATATGCAGTGCGATCCCCTGTACCGGACCTATCACTACGGTGAGCTGACCTTCAGCATGATTTATGCCTACAGCGAGCGGTTCATCCTGGTGCTTTCCCACGACGAGGTGGTCCACGGGAAGGGCTCCATGGTGGGGAAGATGCCGGGAGAAACCTTTGAGCTTAAATTTGCCAATCTCCGGGCGGCCTACGGCTTTATGATGACCCATCCCGGAAAGAAGCTTTTGTTCATGGGGCAGGAATTCGGGCAGGTGGACGAGTGGAATGAGAAGGAAGGGCTCCAGTGGTGTCTGCTGAATTACGACATACACAAAGAGCTTCACGATTACGTGAAAGCTTTGAACCGCCTGTATCTGGAAAGCCCCGCCCTCTGGGCGCTGGATGATGAACCGGAGGGGTTCGAATGGATCGACTGCACCAATGCCGGGGAGAACATTGCCGTATTCCTCCGGAAGAGCGAAAAGAAAGAAGAAACGCTCCTCGTGATCTGCAATTTCGTTCCCGTGGCTCATGAGTCCTATCGGGTCGGAGTGCCCTTTGCGGGGAAATATAAGGAAATTTTAAACAGCGACGAGGTGTGTTACGGCGGAACCGGAGTGACCAATCCCAGGGTGAAGCAGTCTACGGCGGTGGAATGCGATGAGCGGGAAGATTCCATTTCCATCAAGGTGGCTCCTCTCGGAGTTCAGGTGTTCCAGTACATTCCGGTGGTGGAGCAGATGAAGGGAAATGCCACGGCAAAGAAAAAAAACAGGGCGAAGACTTCAAAGGGAAAGAGCGCCGGTGTGGAGAAGGTAAAGAAAGCGATGATGGAGGAATCGTAAGTGGGAGTTTGGCTGGGAGCGGAAGAGCAGGCCGTCGACGTGGCAAAGGCCATCAAACAGATCGAACAGGCTTATGAGCGGGGGCGGTTCCAGACGATGTTGGATGAGCTTCCCGACAGGGCCCTGTCCTTTGGGCTCCGGGTGCTGGCGGCCCTGCTCCTGTTTTTCATCGGGAGGAAGATTATACGCCTGATCGTGAAGTTGACGGAGCGCTCCATGGAAAAGGCGGGGGCGGAGATCACCGTCCGCAAGTTCGTGAAGTACCTGGTGCGGGCCGTCGGCTACATCCTTCTGATCCTTCTGATCTTAAGCGTGGCCGGCGTACAGCCCACGGCCTTCGCCACCGTCGCCAGCTCCGTGACTGTTGCTCTGGGCCTTGCCCTCCAGGGGAGCCTGGGGAATTTTGCCGGCGGCCTTCTGATCATGATGATCCGGCCCTTCAAGGTGGGGGATTATATTATCGAGGACACCCATAAAAACGAGGGGACCGTCCGGAAGATCGGACTGGTCTACACGGAGCTTGTCACCCTGGACAACCGGGTGATCGTGGTTCCCAACGGAAATCTGGCTAACAGCAGCATGACCAATGTGACGGCCCAGGAGAAACGGCAGCTGGATTTAAAGGTGGGGATCTCCTACGAGGCGGATTTAAAAAAGGCCAAGGAACTGCTTTTCGGGCTGGTGGAGGCCCATCCCATGGTGATCACCGGGGACGATCACTTCGTCTATGTGTCGGAGCTTGGGGACAGCGCCGTGATCCTGGGACTCCGCTGCTGGGTGAAGACCTCCGAGTACTGGAAGTGCCGCTGGGATCTGACGGAGCAGATGAAGCTTTCCTTTGATGAGGAGGGGATCAGTATTCCCTACGGGCAGCTGGACGTGCATATTAAAAGCGGGGGAGCCTGACTGTTTTACAGCGGGCGGTCGAGCCTTCTGTGATCTGTCCGGCGGAGCTGAAGAACTTTTACTTGCATTTATCAGGGGGAGTGTGCTAATATAGGGAGATGTGAATGACTCTATAAAAGCACGCTCCCTCCGGCATTTTGCGGTGTTTCTTTGGGAGGGAGATCGATAAAGGAAGCAGGCAGAATATGAAGACGACAAGAGAAGACGTAAGGAATATTGCAATTATCGCTCATGTCGACCACGGCAAGACGACCCTGGTGGACGAGCTCCTGAAACAGAGCGGCGTGTTCCGGGAAAACCAGGAGGTGGCGGAGCGGGTCATGGACTCCAACGACATCGAGCGGGAGCGGGGGATCACGATCCTTTCCAAGAACACGGCGGTCTTTTATAAAGGGACGAAGATCAACATCATCGATACCCCCGGCCATGCGGATTTCGGCGGAGAGGTGGAGCGGGTGCTCAAGATGGTCAACGGCGTGATCCTGGTGGTGGACGCCTTCGAGGGGGCCATGCCCCAGACCAAGTTTGTGCTGCAGAAGGCCCTGGAGCTTAATCTCTCGGTGATCGTCTGCATCAATAAGATCGACCGGCCGGAGGCCAGGCCGGACGAGGTGATCGACGAGGTTCTGGAGCTTCTTTTGGAGCTGGACGCTTCCGATGAGCAGCTTGACTGCCCCTTTGTCTTTGCCTCGGCCAAGGGCGGCTATGCGGTAAAGGAGCTGGGGGACGAGAAAAGGGACATGAAGCCGCTGTTTGACACCATTCTCGGCCATATTCCGGCGCCGGAGGGGGATCCGGATGCAGATACCCAGATTTTGATCAGCACCATCGATTACAACGAGTACGTGGGACGGATCGGCGTCGGCAAGGTGGACAATGGTTCTATCCGGGTCAACCAGGAGGTGGCCCTGGTGAACCATCACGACCCGGACAAGTACAAGAAGGTCAAGGTCAGCCGCCTCTATGAGTTTGACGGACTGGAGAAGGTGGAGGTGGAGGAAGCGGGGATCGGCTCCATCGTAGCCGTTTCCGGTATTGCAGATCTGCATATCGGTGACACCCTCTGCGCTCCGGAGCATCCGGACCCGATTCCCTTCCAGAAGATTTCCGAGCCGACCATCGCCATGCATTTTATGGTCAACGACAGCCCTCTGGCGGGGACGGAAGGCAAATACGTAACCTC
>CATJIW010000317.1 GCA_949740745.1 uncultured Lachnospiraceae bacterium
CAAATCCGAGAAGATTGGATACAAGATCCGGGAGGCTCAGCTGCAGAAGCTTCCTTATATGCTGGTGGTGGGCGAGAAGGAAGCGGCGGAAGGCTGTGTTTCCGTCCGGAGCCGTTTAAAGGGCGACGAAGGGCAGAAGCCTCTGGAGACATTTATTGATGATTTAATAAAAGAAATTAAAAATAAAGAAAATCGGGCGGCTCTGGAGGAGGAATAAAATCCGCCGTTTCTGCACAGACTAATTCCGACTACGAGAGAAGGAGGAATTGTCATGACGGATTTGGTATGCAGTGCAGAGACCTGTGTCCACAACTGTGACCGGTTTTGCTGCAAAGGCACGATCCTGGTGGAGGGCTCTGCGGCGAATTGCTGCGGCGACACCTGCTGCGCCAGCTTTGATGAGCAGACCCAGAATTGCTGCAAGAATAAGTATGAGACTCCCTGCCGGGGCCTGAACGTGGAATGCGAAGCCACGTCCTGCGTTTACAACGAAGGCCGCCAGTGCACGGCGGAAGAAATTTCCATTGCCGGGCATCAGGCGAAGACGGCCGGACAGACGGAGTGCGCTACTTATCAGGCCAGATAGGCGGCGGATGGACAACGAAAAAACGATCCTGTGGATACAGGGTCGTTTTTTTGTTGTCCATTTTTGGGAAATTAATTGTTTTTGCAGGGGGAAAGCATATGTGCGCCGGAAGAATGTGACACCGCCGTAATTTTAGGGTATAATGGCGGGAAAGGCTCTTTATATAAATCCGGACAATTATGCCGGAAAACCATAAGGGAACCTGGAAATCCAATATACGGGTGAAAGATCGGGGGGAAGGATAATGAATTTAAGAGGAGAGGCGGAAAGGATCGTAAAAGAGGCGATCAGACAGGTGCTTCCGGACGAGGCGGTTTTCAGGGCGCTTGCCGGAAAAAAATTTGGAAGCGGAAGGATTTTCGTGGCGGCGGCAGGAAAGGCGGGCTGGCAGATGGCCCATGCGGCTTCCGAAGCCTTGAAGGGGAGAATCGAAAGAGGGATCGTGGTGACAAAATATCATCATGCCAGGGGAGAGATTCCCCGCATGCGGTGCTTTGAGGCGGGACATCCGGTTCCGGATGATAATTCCTTCGCAGCGACGGAGGCCGCCATGGAGCTGGCGTTCGGACTTGAAAAAGAGGACACGCTTTTATTCCTGCTGTCCGGAGGCGGATCGGCACTTTTCGAAAAGCCTCTGGTTTCCGGAAAGGAGCTGGCAGGGATTACGGAAGAGCTTCTGACCTGCGGGGCGGACATCGTGGAGATCAACACGATCCGTAAGCGGCTGTCCGCAGTAAAAGGGGGGAAATTCGCCAGGCTCTGTGAGCCGGCCCGGGTTTACAGCATCCTCCTCAGTGACATTTTGGGAGATCCCCTGGACATGATCGCCTCCGGCCCCACGGTACCGGATTCCTCCACATGCCGGCAGGCATGTGCAATTGCGGAAAAGTACTGTCTGCGCCTGAGCCCGGAAGCAGAAGCTCTTTTGCGGCTGGAGACGCCAAAGACCTTGGAAAATACGGAAACCGTGGTTATGGGGAGCGTGAAGGATTTGTGCCTGGCGGCGGCTGAGAGCTGTAAAAGGCTGGGATATGAACCGGTGCTTCTGACGGATCAGCTATGCTGCGAGGCCAGGGAAGCCGGTTCCTTTCTGGCTTCCGTCGCCAAAAGTCATCAGGACAGCGAAAAAAGCCTGGCCTTTCTCGCCGGGGGAGAGACGGTCGTCCATGTGACGGGAAAGGGACTGGGCGGAAGAAACCAGGAGCTTGTGCTGGCGGCGGCCGAAGGAATTGCGGGGCTTAGGAGCACGGCGGTTTTCAGCGTCGGAAGCGACGGTACGGACGGGCCGACAGATGCCGCCGGCGGCTTTGCGGACGGCGGGACGAAGGCAAGGCTTGCGGAGTCGGGCGTGGACATTTATAAGGCCCTGCGGGACAATGACGCCTATCATGCGCTGGATGCGGACGGCGGGCTCATTAAGACCGGGCCCACCGGCACCAATGTCAACGACGTGTCGGTCCTACTGATCCGGAGAGGGGAAAATAAGAGGAGTGTATAATGACTTACGGAACCGTTTGATCAGAAAAAAAGAATGGGAGGATGCGGGTCTGCCTGCGTATCCTCCCATTTGTTTTACGCCCGTTCATTCATTCGCTTCGCCGGACGGAGCCTGTGTATCGGAGGCTCTTTCTCCCATTTCTTTTTTTAGCTGTTCCAGTCCGAGCCGGATCAATTCTGCGGTGGCTTCGGAACGTGTCTGGAAGCGCCGCTCAAAGCGGAAATCTTCGATTGCATTGAACATGTCGTCGTCTACGGAAATCATATATCTTGGTCTTTTAGTTGCCATCGTATTGCCTCCTGCTGTATGAATAATCAGGGAATAAACAGTAACCTTCAGTGTATATCATAGCACAGTGATACACTGGTGTAAAGATACGGAAAAGGAAGAATTATATAGAAAGGCCGGTTCCTGCTTCCCAACAATCATAGGAAGCGGGCGTTTAACAGCTATATAGCAGAAAAAGTATCAATAGGCCGCATAAGGCCTATATTTTTTTTGTCAAATTTGTTGATTTTATATATAGGCTTTTAGGGCTTTTTATGGCATAATAAAAAAGGGTGAATTAACTATGAAAGTAAATACATCAAAATCCAAAAATGCCGAGTCTTTTTACATCAAACAGTCCTACATTGACGCCAATGGAAAGTCCACTTCAAGAACTATCCGGAAACTTGGCACCTTAAATGAGCTTCTGGCAGAACACGGCCCTACAAGGGATGATGTTATGAATTGGGCAAAGGAACAGGCGCGTATTGAAACCGAAAAATATGAGCAAGCGAAAGAAAGCCTCTGCCTTCCTGTTATGTTTCATCCAAACCGAAAAATTCCTCACGGGGAGAAACGTAAATTTCAGGGCGGCTATCTGTTCCTGCAATCCATCTATTACCAGCTGGGACTGAACCGTGTATGCAGGAAAATTCGTGACCGCCACCATTATGAGTACGACCTGAACGCAATCCTGTCCGATCTAATTTATACCAGAATACTGGACCCGGGCAGTAAACGTTCTTCCTTTATGGCTGCTCAGAGCTTCCTGGAACCACCTCAATACAAACTGCATGACGTCTACAGGGCATTAAGTGTTTTGGCGGAAGAAAGTGACCTGATTCAGTCGGAGGTTTATAAAAACAGCGGCCTTCTCATAAAGCGTAATGACCATATCCTCTACTACGACTGTACCAATTATTATTTTGAAATTGAACAGGAAGACGGGGATAAGAAATACGGCAAAAGCAAAGAACACAGGCCCAATCCCATCATTCAAATGGGACTTTTTACAGACGGTGATGGGATTCCTCTGGCTTTCTCCCTGTTCCCGGGAAATCAAAACGAACAAAAATCCGTAAGCCCCCTGGAACAGAAGGTAGTGGAAGA
>CATJIW010000318.1 GCA_949740745.1 uncultured Lachnospiraceae bacterium
GCTGCTGCTGCAGGACATTGCGGCGGCTTCTGCGGAAGCGGCAGTCTCCGAGGAGCCGGAGGTCTATGGATATGACGGCCCGGAGGGGCCGGAATATATGGACTCCTGGAAGGAAAACGGGGACGGGCTGAATATTATGATTCCGGACGTCTTCACAAAGGCCAGGGAGGTGGGGTATATCATCCGGATCCGGACCGGAGACGAAATGGCCGTCGTGCTGGACGAAACGCTGATCGGGAAAAGCCGGGATGCAGATTTCTGCGTTGCCGACAACCGGGCGGTCAGCCGTCATCACGCCAGCATTCTTATGGAGGCCGGGACGTATTATCTGGTGGACCACGATTCGACCAATTCTACTTATTTAAACGGTATGCGGCTGGATCCGGGGGAAGAATACCGGCTTTGTCACGGGGACGGCTTCGTCCTGGCAGACGAGCCGTTCCAGTTTATGATACGATAAAGCGAAGGGGGAAAAAAGTATGTATTGTATGCACTGCGGAGCGTCCAACAGCGATGCGGCTAAATTCTGCAGAAGCTGCGGCAGAAGCCTGGCAGAAGAGGTACGGCCGCCTGTCCCGGCAGAAGAGGAGACGGTGGTTTTGGAAGAGACCTCCGGGGAAAGGGCCGGCAGCCGGGAAGAGCCGTCCCAGGGGTCTACCCGGCAGGGCAGGCCTTATGAGAACGGGGGGTATGGGAGTCAGGAGGCTTATGGGAGCGGGGCTTATGAAGGGCAGCCGCCTTACGGAGGCCAGTTCCCTTACGGGAGCGGCGGGCCGGACGGGAACCAGCCGTCTTACGGAGGCCAGCCTTATGGAAATCCGCCTTATGGGAATCAGCAGCCCTATGGGAATCCGTCCTCCTATGAGGGGGGCCAGCCCTTCGAAGGCCGGCAGCCTTACGGGTACGGCCAGCCCGGATACGGCCATGACTATGGGTATCCGCCCTCTTACGGGGCCGTGAATGGGAAAAAGCAGAAAAAGAAGGGAAAAAAGGGTGTCGTCATCGCAGTGGTCCTTCTTCTTCTGGCGGCGGCGGCCGGCGTGGGAGCCTTCCTGTTTATCCGGGAGAACGATCCTATGGCTCCGGTGGATCAGTTTTTTAACGGCTTAAAGAACGGCAAGTGGGAAAAGGTCTACGACAGCGTTTATTGGGGAGACAGTGATTCCGCAGGCTGGATGTCGAAGGATGAGTTCATCGGGGAAATCAGAGATGAGGCGGGAGACTTTCTTTCTATGAGCGGCGTCCTGGATTCGCTGAAGGTCCGGAAGGTTTCCGAGGGAGAGTCCTACGAGGGAGACGACGGCCTTGCCAGGAAGCGGCTGACCATTGAAATGAGCATCAGCTTTATGGGGATGAACGAGAGCCAGGAGATGGATATGGTGGTGGTAAAAGAAGGAAAAAAATTTCTGATCATCCCTGTCTGGAAAATAGACAACGAAAGTATGGAGGAACTGTTCTAAAAGCGTTTCAGGCAATACTAATTTATACTATATACCGTGCGTTTCCATGGGGAGCGCACATGAAGGAGGAAACGTATGGCAAAATTTTGTAGTCAGTGTGGAAAGCCCCTGCAGGAGGGTGAGATCTGTACCTGTCAGCAGCAGACGGGCGCCGGGGTAAAAGCAGAAGCTCCCCAGGCTCCTCAGGCGCCGCCGCAGGGAGGCCCTCAGATGTATGGTCAGGCGCCGCCGCAGGGGGGCCCTCAGATGTACGGCCAGGTGCCGCCGCAGGGAGGCCCTCAGATGTACGGCCAGGCGCCGCAGGGAGGCCCCGGAATGTATGGCCGGCCCGGTTACGGCCAGCCCTATGGGGGACCTCAGGCTCCGAGACAGCCGGGAGCCGCAGGCATTTATATGAAAGGGCTTTGGGGCACGATCCTGGGCGCTTATAAAAAGCCGGCGGAAACCCTCTCCGGTCTGGCAGATGCGGCGAAAACGCCGGTGATCCTGGGAGCCCTTGGCATTCAGACTCTGTTATTCAGCCTGATCTTCCTGTTTTTCGGCATGCGGATCAATGGGCTGACAGGAGGTTTCAAGGTAGTCAATACCCCTCTGATGTTCGTGATGGCCCTGGTTGCGGGGGCCGGAGTCCTGGCGGTTTACGGAGTGTTCGCCCTGGCATTCACCAAAGGGATCGCCAGGAAAAACATGACCTATATGCAGGGGCTTGGCGTCGCCGCGGCGAAGGCGCTGGCGCAGATACCCTTTACGGCGGTTACGGCCCTGTTCGTTCTGCTTATACCGTTTGACGAGGGGGGCGGAACGATGGCCATGATCACCTTCGGGGTTTACCAGGTGGGGAGCCTGCTGACGTATTTCTTTGTTCCGGCTGCCATGAGGGATTTTGAGGCGGAGGACAAAAATAAGAAGGTATGGCAGCTCTTTTTGATGTTCCTTGCCGGTGCGGCAGCCGCTCTCCTGATTTCCTGGCTTTATGGAAAAATTGTCGGAGGCAGCATGACGAGCATGCTCAGGGGCTTTATGTAAAGAACGTGGATTTGCCCGCCTGTGGGGGGATCCATGAAATATCTGGAAGAAAGTGCCGGATCCGGGATCGGATTCGGCGTTTTCTGTGGAATTTCGCCGCTGCTTTCGGAATTTCATGTTGAAATGGGGAAGGTACGGTGTTAAAATAAGAAAGGCTGCATGTACGAAGCTTTTGTCATGCGGGAGGAAAAGTAAGGAGGAAATAACATGTTCAAGATCCTGAGGAAGGAGCATCTTGCGGAAAATATTATTCTGATGGATGTGGAAGCAAGGCGCGTGGCGAAGTCCTGCGAGCCTGGCCAGTTTATCATTGTCAGAGTGGATGAGAAGGGCGAGAGGATTCCATTGACCATTTCGGACTATGACAGGGAGAAGGGGAGCATATCCATCGTGTTCCAGCCCATGGGCGCCACCACCCATCAGCTTGCAGGTTTGGAGGCCGGGGACAGTCTGATGGATTTCGTAGGGCCTCTGGGATGTCCGTCGGAGCTGGTCACGGATGATTTGGAGGAGACGAAGAAAAAGAAGATCCTGTTTGTGGCAGGAGGCGTCGGCACGGCGCCGGTATATCCTCAGGTGAAATGGCTCCATGAGCACGGCATTGAGGCGGACGTGATCATCGGCTCGAAGACAAAGAGCCTGGTCATTATGGAAGAGCAGATGAAGGCGGTGGCCGGAAACGTCTACGTGACCACCGACGACGGGAGCTATGGCCGGAGCGGCATGGTGACCAAGGCCATTGAGGATTTGGTTGCTGAGGGAAAAGAGTACGACCACTGCGTCGCCATCGGCCCCATGATTATGATGAAGTTCTGCTGCCTGACCACGAAGAAGCTTGGGATCCCCACGGTTGTCAGCATGAACCCGATTATGGTGGACGGCACCGGCATGTGCGGGGCCTGCCGCCTGAGCGTGGGAGACGAGGTGAAGTTTGCCTGCGTGGACGGCCCGGAATTTGACGGCCACAAGATCAATTTTGACGAGGCCATGAAGCGCCAGGCCATGTATCGGACGGAAGAGGGAAGAAAGCTTCTTAAATTCCAGGAGGGCGACACGCATCACGGCGGATGCGGACATTGCGGAGGTGACGAATAATGGAAGGATTAAAGAGAGTACCGGTCAGAGAGCAGGCGCCAGGAGTCCGGGCGGCCAACTTTGAAGAAGTGTGTCTTGGTTATAATAAGGAAGAGGCGGTGGAAGAGGCGAAGCGCTGCCTGCAGTGCAAAAAGCCCCTGTGTTCCCAGGGCTGTCCCGTCGCCATCGACATTCCCGGATTTGTCGGAAAGATCGCAGAAGAGGATTTTGCAGGAGCTTACGAGATTTTGACGGCGTCCTCCTCCCTTCCGGCAGTCTGCGGGCGGGTGTGCCCTCAGGAGACCCAGTGCGAGGGCAAGTGCATCCGCGGAAAGAAGGGCGATCCGGTTTCCATCGGGAAGCTGGAGCGTTTCGTGGCGGACTGGGCCAGGGAAAACGGCAGGAAGCCCAAGAAGGCAGAGAGCTTAAACGGCAAAAAAGTAGCAGTTATCGGTTCCGGTCCGGCAGGACTTTCCTGTGCGGGAGACCTGGCGAAATGGGGCTATGAGGTGACGATTTTCGAAGCCCTTCACGAGGCCGGCGGCGTGCTTACCTATGGAATCCCGGAATTCCGTCTTCCCAAGGACGCAGTAGTGAAGCCGGAAGTAGAAAACGTGAAATCCCTGGGTGTAAAGATCGAGACGGACGTAATCGTCGGAAAATCCGTGACCATCGACGAGCTTTTGGAGGAAGAGGGCTTTGACGCCGTATTCATCGGTTCCGGAGCGGGCCTTCCCATGTTTATGGGAATTCCCGGAGAGAATGCCAACGGCGTGTTTTCCGCCAATGAGTATCTGACCAGGAGCAACCTGATGAAGGCGAGACTGGAGGATTATGCGACTCCCATGCCCGTTAGCAAAAAGGCGGTTATCGTCGGCGGCGGAAACGTGGCCATGGATGCGGCCAGGACGGCGCTTCGTCTGGGCGCCGAGAGCCATATCGTGTATCGAAGAAGCGAGGCGGAGCTTCCCGCCAGGGCGGAGGAGGTCCATCATGCGAAGGAAGAGGGCGTGATCTTTGATATTCTGACCAATCCCGTGGAGATTTTAACCGACGAAAACGGCTGGGGGAGGGGCGTTCGCTGCATCCGCATGGAGCTGGGCGAGCCGGACGCTTCCGGAAGGAGAAGGCCGGTTCCCGTGGAGGGCTCCGAGTTTGAGATCGAGGCCGATGCGGTCATTATGTCCCTGGGCACTTCTCCGAATCCTCTGATCGCTTCTACCACTGCCGGTCTGGATACCAACCGGAAGAAATGTATCGTGGCGGAGGCCGAGACCGGAAAAACCAGCAAGGACGGCGTTTATGCCGGAGGCGACGCGGTGACGGGAGCGGCGACGGTTATCCTGGCCATGGAGGCCGGACGGGCAGGCGCAAAGGGCATCCACGAATTTTTGTCAAAGTAATCCGGGACATGTTCGTCCGGAAGGAGGAGTTTCATGATAAAGCATATCGTGAGCTGGAGGTTTAAACCGGAGGTGTCCGAGGAAGAGCGGATCCGGGTGGCGGCAGAGTTTGAGAAGCGGCTGCAGGCGGTAAAGGAAGCGGCCGAAGGGGTTCTTGACGTGAAGGTGACTGCGCCGCCCCTTTCCACCAGTACGGTGGACGTAGTTCTGGACAGCACGTTTGCATCGACGGAGGCCCTGGCGGCTTATCAGGTCCATCCGGACCACGTGGCGGCGGGAGCGGCCTGCGTGAAGCCTTATATGACGGACCGGACCTGCTGCGATTACGAAATATGACGTTTCCTGATATTATGAGATGAGAGAGGACGTCGCCGGGCAGGGAAGCCGGCGGCGTTTTCCTGTAGCACAGGCAGTTGCGGAACTCAATAATCCATTGAATATACCGATCCTTTCCAGTTCCGCAATTACCTGTTCCTGAAGCAGTCTGAAAGGAGCAATTATGTTAGAAGCATTAAAAGAAAAAGTATATCGTGCCAATATGGAGCTGCCGGAGTTTGGCCTGGTGGTCTATACCTGGGGAAATGTCAGCGCCATCGACCGGGAAAGCGGCCTGGTAGCCATCAAGCCCAGCGGCGTGGATTATGCCGGGATGAAGCCGGAGGATATGGTGATCGTGGATTTGGAGGGAAACGTGGTGGAGGGAACGCTCCGGCCGTCTTCCGACACGCCGACTCACCTGGAGCTTTATAAGGCCTTTCCCGGCGTGGGCGGCGTCGTCCACACCCATTCCTCCTGGGCCACCTCCTGGGCGCAGGCCGGCCGGGGGATCCCCTGCTACGGAACCACCCATGCCGATTATTTTTACGGAGAGATCCCCTGTGCCAGAGTGCTGACGCCCGAAGAGGTGGAGAGCGCTTATGAGAAGAATACCGGAAAGGTGATCATTGAAGCCTTTGAGGGCCGGGATCCCCTGTCCGTCCCTGCCGTTCTCTGTACCAGCCACGGCCCTTTCACCTGGGGAAAGGATGCGGCAGAGGCCGTCCACAATGCGGTGGTGCTGGAGGAGGTGGCCAAGATGGCGACCCGTACCGAGATGCTGAACCCGAAGGCGGCGCCGGCCGTGCAGTATGTGCAGGACAAGCATTATTTCAGAAAGCACGGGGCCAATGCATACTATGGGCAGAAGTAGTCATGGCTGCTGACTCTTTGCCCGTCCCGGGAATATTTCCGATATTCCTGGGACATTTTTATACATGCGGGCGCTTGTAGGAAGAGGGTCAGCCAGGCTGACGGGCGGCCGGAGCGGCGGCAGGGGCAAATGCCTTCCCCCCGCCTGCTAATAAACTATATCGGGCGTTTGCGAAACTCAA
>CATJIW010000319.1 GCA_949740745.1 uncultured Lachnospiraceae bacterium
GCTGGGTTTTTTCTTCCGCGCCGCCGATGTAGGGGATCACGTTGTCCACCATCTCCGGCCAGTCCTTAAAGGTCTTTCCGGCGCCGGAAATGGCCTGATAGGTGGTAACCACCGCCGTCTTTACGCCGAACTCCCGAAGCGCATGGAAGGCGGGCGTATAGCTCTGGATGGAGCAATTGGGCTTCACCGCAATGAATCCCCGCTTCGTGCCAAGACGTTTTTTCTGGAATTCGATCACCTCGGCATGCTCCGGATTTAATTCCGGAATGATCATCGGCACGTCCGGCGTCCAGCGGTGGGCGCTGTTATTGGACACCACGGGAACCTCCGCCTTCGCATATGCCTCCTCGATGGCCCGGATCTCATCCTTGGTCATGTCCACGGCGCTGAAAACGAAATCCACGTCCGCCGTCACCTCTTCGATATTATGCAGGTCTTTGACCGTCAGCTTTTTTACCTTCTCCGGCATGGGAGTGTCCAATTTCCAACGGCTTCCCACGGCCTCCTCATAGCTTTTCCCCGCGCTTCTGGGGCTGGCCGCCACCGTCACCACCTCATACCAGGGATGATCGGCCAGAAGGGATACGAACCGCTGTCCTACCATGCCCGTTGCTCCCAACACGCCGACCTTCAGTTTTTCCTTCATTTCCATTTCTCGTTCTCTCCTCGTAATCCTTATTTCGCAGATGCGTTTGTCTTTGTATAACGCACATTTGTCTTTCCCTTGCGTATTGTACACTATATATCCTTAAATTGCAAGCACTTTTTATCCTGCCGGCCGTTCCCGATCAGAAAAAAACCTGCTTCCGTCTTCCCCGGAAACAGGTCTCATAAGATTTTTAAAGCTCCCGGCCGGACTTGAACCGGCGACCTATTGATTACGAATCAATCGCTCTACCGACTGAGCCACGGAAGCATATTCACAAATGTTTCTGTCAACGTTACAAATATACTATAAGATCCGCCTTCTGTCAAGCCTTTCCTGAAGATTTTCTCAATCACCCCTTTCCGGCTCCTTCCATACAATAAAATATACCCTAAAGGGCATGCGTACCTCCAAAGGGCGCGTAAGGCCCGGGGGCATGCAAGACCCGATCGGAGGAACCTGAATGGAACCTATTCTTGAATTTATAGATGTATGTTTTTCCTACCATTCCATAAACGGAGAAACCCCGGCTCTGTCCGGCATTTCCCTTTCGGTCCTGCCCGGAGAGTTCATTGCCGTCGTCGGGCCCTCCGGATGCGGCAATCCTCTGGTATAACAGTGGAAACAAATCAGTCGGCAGCCACCGATTTTCCACCATTTTTTCTTTATCCATGGCTGCCATAGATAAAAATATGAGCATGTTCTCCGTCCCACACCACTTTATCCAGAATCATCCTCAGATACTCCCGCTTCTCAAGCACATTCAACGTATCATACAGATTTTTAAAATTCTTGATCTGCTCCATCAGAAATGCGAGCTGTTTTCTTTCATCCCAGACTCCATCTTCCTCTGTGCCAAGCTTTGACTTCTCTCTTTCTAAAGCAGCGCATTCCCCATTCAGTCTGCCGATTTCCGCTTCAATCTGGCGGATAAATTTCTCATCACCATCCGTCTTTGCCAGCACACCGATCAGGTTTTTCACTTCCTTTTTTCTCTTTTCAATTTCTCTCTTTAACAGCTCTCCTTCCGTTCCTTTTTCTACTTTTGTCTCTTCCATCCTCCTGATTGTTTCCTGAAGCATAAGGTGAACATCGGAGTCCTCGTCTGCATAACGAAAAACCTCTCTGCATACCAGCTCGTCCAGCGTATTTCCCTGTACATTCACCGTAGCACATCTCTCTCCATGAGTCAGATCCTTATAAGGACACAGATAAGAAAATTTCCTCTCACCCTTTGCTGTAACCTGCCCGCTCGCATAGTTTTTCGGTCTCATTAAATGGCCGCAGGAGCAATACAAAAGTCCCGAAAGCAGTGCCACCGGGTTCTGTACCTTCCTCCATCCGTCTCCCTTTGAGCGATTCCTTTCCAATAGTTTCTGGACTTTGGAAAAATCCCTCCCCGTGAGAATTCCCCTGTGACGTCCTCTTGCAATGATCCACTTCTCCGGTTCATTATCCTTATTCCGATACTGAGAAGAAGAAGTCTTTGCATATGCGATTATGCCGTATTTTCCGTCAGCCTCCTCTTCCTCCATGCACACCTGACAGCCCAGGTTCCAGAAATATTCATAAGCTTCTTTGTCGGCTGTGCAATATACCGGATTCGTCAGAATATCCCGGATGGTTCCGATGGAATACTCCTTTCCCCTTTTGGTTTTTATTCCATGACGCATAAAATATTTGACAATGCCCATCAAAGACTGCTTCTCCAGATATTCCCGAAAGATAAACCGTACTGTCTCCATCTCTTCTTCCTTCACCGCCAGCCGAAAAGATTTCTTGCTTTTCCCATTGATGGACACCGTTTCTTCCGCCTCTGTAACAAAGCCCAGAGGGGGATTTCCGCCGAGCCAGCGTCCTTTTCTGGCCAGCATAAGCATATTGTCTCTCACCCGCTCTGCAATCTGCTCCCGCTCCATCTGCGCCAAAACTCCGGCGAAATAGAGCATGGCCTTCCCGATGGGGGTGGAAGTATCAAATCGCTCTTTGATACTGATAAAAGAAACATGCAGCTTATTAAGTGTTTCAATCAGATTTGCCAGATCGGCGATATTCCTTCCCAGTCTGTCCAGTTTGTAGCAGACCAGATAATCGCAGCTTCCCTTTTTGATCTCCTGCATCATCTTCTGAAACTGAGGACGGTTCGTATTCTTCCCGGAATATCCCTCGTCCTCATACTCGATAATCTCGGCCGAACCAGAGCCTTCAATATTATACTGTATATAATCCCGGCACATGGCAAGCTGGTTCTCCACGCTCTCGCCCCGGCCTGTCCACTTGGATTTTCTGCTGTAGATGAATATCCGCATAGCTATCCTCCCATCTACGGTTATTTACATCTCACAATCTGACAGTCTCTCTTATAAATGAAATTGTTCTGCCACGATACTAATTTTTTCAACTGCCCTATCAAAACAGGTAATTTATATATCTTTTAAATCCTTTGCCATTTTGAATATTTCATGCAACAAGCAGCCTCTCTCTCATTATTATATTATAAAAGTCACTGTCCTTATTAACTTCATTGATCTCAAAAACATCCACGTCTTTCTTTAGCACCTCACGAAGCTCTTCGGCAAGCGCAAAAATCATTGTACGTTTAAAATTTTCTCCCCCAAACACCAGAAAATCAATATCGCTGTTTTCATCCGCTTCTCCTCTGGCATATGACCCAAATAAATAGATTTCTTTTACCCCATATTGTTCAGCAATCGGTTTAACCTAATTGGAGATATCTTGTATTGTAAATACCTTTTTACCCATCTTACCATTCCCTTTCTGACATTCGCACACATACCTCGTCCA
>CATJIW010000320.1 GCA_949740745.1 uncultured Lachnospiraceae bacterium
ATCACCTATGCGGGGCTGGAGGAGAGAAGCATCCGTCTCATTCAGCGCCTGGTGCAGCAGTACTGTCCCTTTGAAAGGGTCTATCTGCAGAAGGCGTCCTCTGCCATTGCCTGCAACTGCGGACCGGGTTCGTTTGGCCTGCTGTTTATGAAAAAGAACGATGCCGTGCTTTCTTTGTCTGAGGCGTCAAAACCGGATGTGACGAATTGACGGGAATTGCCTGGCAGCGTATGGATGCCTCAGAGAGACGGCTGCGTTTTGTGCAGGGAGACGGCAAAACGCAGCCGGCTCTCTTTAGAAAAAGGTGTACAGGAGCAGGCCCAGGGCGCCGGAGGCGGCCATGACCCATAGGGGGTTGACCTTCCTCCTGCGGAGGATGAGAAATCCGGCGGCAAAGATCAAAAGGGCGGGAAAATCCGGTTTTTTCGGATCGGCCGGCAGTGTCCGCGTCCCGTAAAAGGCCATGAAAAGCAGGGAGATTCCTGCAGAAGCGATCATGGCGGCCACGGCGGGTCGGAGGCCGCCCAGCACTCCCTGTACCAGATGCAGGCTGCGGAACCGGTAATACAGGAAGGCAAGGGTCATGACGATGACGCAGGACGGGAGAATGCAGCCGAAGGTGGCTGCCAGAGCGCCGGGAATGCCGGCCACCTGAATGCCCACGAAGGTGGCAGAGTTGACGGCGATGGGGCCGGGGGTCATTTCCGCAATGGTTACGATGTCCGCAAACTGGGCCATAGTCAGCCAGGGGTGAAGGGTTACCACCTGGTCCTGAATGAGCGGCATGGCGGCGTACCCTCCTCCGATACTGAAAAGACCAATCTGAAAAAAACTCCAGAACAATTCCAAAAGGATCATGTGGATCCCCCTTTCTTCTGCTTCGGCTCCCGGTAAAGGACATCCGCTGCGCCGACGAGGCAGCATGCCAGAATCACGATCATAATGTTTACATCAAAGAACCGCACGGCGAAAAAGGATGCGGCCATGACCAGGACGGGGAGAGCCCGCCTTTGCTTCAGGATTCCCTTTATCAGGTCGACGACCACGCTTAAGATCACGGC
>CATJIW010000321.1 GCA_949740745.1 uncultured Lachnospiraceae bacterium
ATCCCTTCCAGATTTTTAATCTCCATGGCCTTTTCAAAAGCCAGTACGGTGTTCTCCGGATATCTCTGGCTGCAGCCCCTGTGTGCCCATATCTTCATGCTTTCTGTTCTCCGTCTTCAAAAACTGTTCCATTATATCCGCCAGAGCCACGGATTCACTGCGGGTCAATTTAAAATTTTCTTTGCTGCTTTGATTGATCATAGATAAGAAATTGCTGATCTCGTATCGAAGTCCGTCTCCCAGAAAGGTATCGGAATACCGTTCGACCCTTGAAGAATCCTCGTAGCGGACCTCAAAGTAAGTGGTCTTCCACCAGGGCGCCTCTGCGACGATATACCCCTTTGTTCCCGAAATCAGGAGCCGTCCGTCCGACTTGACTCCCAGCCCGCAGGTAGCAGTCGCAATCCCGGCCGGATAGACAAGGGAAGCCCTGGTAAAAAGATCCAGTCCGTTTTCTCCCCGGATCGTATCGAACCGAAGCTCCTGATAATCCGTTCCGTAAAGCTTCAGAACCGGCAGAAGAACATAGCTTCCCAGTTCCGTAAAGCTTCCGCCGTATACCGGATCTGTCAGTTCCCTGACATCCGGCCGCTCCAGCTTGGTAAAGCAGGCTTCCACATTGCGGATGCTTCCGATATTTCCGCTGCAGGCAATGTTCAGAAGCTTCTGGAAGCCCGGGCAGTAGGCCGTTTTAATCTCCTCCAGAAGGATCAGTCCCCGGTCCTTTGCATAGCGGAACAATTCTTCTGCCTGAGCCCTTTGAAGCACCATGGGCTTCTCGCACAGCACGTGCTTTCCATGCTCCAGGGCAGCCTTGATATAGGCATAATGGGTCTCGTGGGGCGAAGCGATATAAACGACGTCTACCGCCGAAAAAAAATTCTCCAGATCCGTATACGCTTCGATCTCCCATCTCCCGGCAAACCGGACCGCACTCTCCGGATGCGGATTATAAACCCCCTGAGTACTGACTCCGCTGACCAGCCTGGCCTCCGGAACGAAGCGGTTTGCGATCCTGCCTGTTCCGATAATCCCGATCCGCTGAATCGGCCGGTTCTTTTCCCGGAGCATGGTACTGGAAATGTTCTTGGTCCGCTCCAGATAAACAACCTGGCAGTAATCCTTCAGGTAATCAAAGGATCCCGTCCAGTCCGATCCGACCGTAAAAATATCGATATCGTATTTCTTAATGTCGCTGAACTTCTGGCCGGAGGATTCTTCAATGATGATCTCGTCCGCAAACCCCGTTTTCCTCACATTCTCAATACGGGTCATCAGATTGTCGATCACGTTGAGCTTTCCCCTGGTCGCATCATATGCCTCCGTGGTTACGCCGACAATCAGATAATCCCCCAGGGCCTTCGCCCGCCGGAGCAGCCGGTAATGACCCTCATGAAAAAGGTCGAAGGTTCCGTATGTAATGACTTTTTTCATCCTGCCGTTTTCCTCCATGCCTTAAAGTTTTTCCCGTATGAACCGGTGGATCTTCTCTCCGCTTGTCCCGTCACTGTTGGCAGAAAGCTCCCGGTAAGCCGCAAGCTGCCGGTCCCGGTCGAAGCCGGCTCCCGCAAGCCTCCCGTCCAGAAAATCCGGAAGGGAATTAAAGGCGTTTTCCAGGCAGGCATACTGCAGCCACTGGGACTGCTGCCGAAAGCCCGGCTCCTGCCTGCGCAGCTCTTCCTCATCAAAGGAAATCTCAATTTCCTCACAGGTATCCGACTCAAAATCCATGCGGCAGAGCTTCCTGTCATAGCCGGAAAACAGCCAGTATTCCCTGATCTCGCTTCCCTCCATAAGAAAGCCCAGATATCCCTTTGCCCAGAAGGTAAAATAACCGTTCTTCTCTTTTTCCGCCAGCTCTGCGGGCGGCTTCCATTGGACCGCCTCCCCGCTGCTCTTATTCAGACGGACATACTGATTCCCCCAGCAGGGAGACAGATACACATAATCCTTATGGCATACGGCGCTTCCAAAGGGCCGCTCCGTACATTCGAAGCCAAATGTAATATGACGGCACTGAAACCCTTCCGGAGAAACCGGATATTCCCTTACCTCCTCCGTCTCCGGATCCCACCTGGTGACCACGTTTCCGGAATAGGGAAGCAGCCAGAAATCCCCATCGTCCGGCATGAAAATCATTGACATATATCCGCCGGAATATTCTCCCCGTACCGTCATCCGCTGCCATCCGCCTGTCTCTGCGTCGATCACCAGCATACGGTTGTCAACCGGCGAAGCCAGATACAGGTTCACGCCCTTCACGCCCACTGCGCCGCACCGCCGCTCTCCGTCTTCCATCCCGACAAAGAGGCTTTGATCAATCTTCAGATAAGAGACCTCCTCCGTTTTCGTATCGTACCGCACAAGGGCAGGATACCGGTTCGGGATCAGGAAAAGATAACGGCCGATCACCGCCGCCGAATAAAAGGCTCCCGACTGTTCTACCTGATGTTCCAGCCGAATTCTTTTTTCAACCCCTTCCCCGCCGATCATCAGAATTTCCTCCGCATTGACAGGGAACAGATACACGTTTCCGTCTATGATTACCGGCCCTCCGTAATAACCGCCGGACGCATACTCCGAAAGATCGCAGAAATGCCGGTACGTCCCGTTATTCCCCAAAGAACGGTACAGTTTATTTCCCTGAGTCAGCATCCAGGCATCCGCTTCCACGCAAGGGACTCCCTCCCGGATCCCGGAAAGAACGGGAAACCCGCAGACGAGGGCTCCTCTCCAGTCTCCGGCTTCCGGAGCGCTGTAAATATTGTTGTTCAGGATAAACTGCGGCTTTCCCGCCATTCCGAACAGTGACGTAACCGATGTCCCTGCGTCGCCGATATAGACGTCACAGAGTGCGATCGTACTGGTAATGTCAGGAGTATCGTCATAGATCCCAATCTTTTTATCAATAAACTCATTTCTCAAAGCATCATACTGCGGCTTCCAGGCGCTTCGCATGGACGCAAACGTAGACTCCAGCAGCGGATGGGGACGCCACAGCAGGCAGACATCCTCCCTGCCCTCAAAGCACCGGAACACATACTGCATTTTTTTCAGAAAGCGCTCCGTATTGCCAAGCATCCCGCCCAAACTGGTATTATAAAAACAGACCTGCTTTCCCGCCAGCTTTTCCTTCCATTCCTCCGGAGGCTCCGGCGGATTTTTGCACATCTGCATGACTCTGTCAAATTTGGGAGACCCAAGAGGCGCCAATTTTTCCTTCGGAATAGAAGGATCAAAAAATTCCCGGTACTTCTCGCTCTGTATTATGATATAATCTGCATGATAATAAGCCGGACAGGATGCCTGACCCTCGCTCATCCCTCCGGTCGTAGAATAATAAGGAATATATACCAGACA
>CATJIW010000322.1 GCA_949740745.1 uncultured Lachnospiraceae bacterium
AGAATCCCTCCTGCCTTCTCTGGTCTTGCTTCCACGGCGCAGAGGGCTTTTCCCGGATATATTGCCAGAATATTCAATGATTTTTTCAGTTTCGCAAACGCCAGTTTTTCGTTTTATTTCATGGAATGTATCGGGAGAATCCCCGAATAGAAGCACCGCCGGATATGACGGTGCTGTCATTATATTCTGCATTTTGCTGAATGTCAACCGGTTTTGCTAAATTTTATGAATCGATTATATGTTTAGAAAAAATTCATATATCGAACAGAATTTCGAAGCTCCTGCTTCTTGCGCTTTGTCAAAATCTATGCTAAACTTTCAGAAATGCCGTTCCCCGCATTCTCGGTCAGGCGGAATATTACTACCTGTGGCATGAATATACCCTGATGGCAGAACAGGCGCTCAGTCAGATGGGAATTGACTGAATGCCTGTATTGCTCAGCCCGTTTAGCCATTTACACTTATCCGCCGCAATGCTCCAGCACCACTCCGTGGGCAATTCCCGGCACACTCTGCCCTTCATTGAAGCTGGTGCTGGAAAGCAGCGCCCCCGTGGGCAGGAACAGCCCCCGCTTCCACTCCCCGCAGGCCAGCTTCGGCAGGATATAGGCCGCCAGCACAATGGCCGAGCAGCCGCAGCCGCTTCCTCCGGAATGCGTATCCTGGCTTTCCTTGTCAAAAATCTCGATGCCGCAGTCCATATGCCGGTCTTCGATCTCGTATCCCCGGCTCTTTGCAAAATCCAGAAGGATTCTCTGCCCCACTTCTCCCAGGTCTCCGGTGATGATCCTGTCATAATCCTTCGGCCCTCTTCCAAAGTCCTCCAGATTCCGGCAGATGGTGTCACAGGCAGCCGGAGCCATGCAGGCTCCCATGTTCATGGAATCCTTAAGTCCCATGTCCACGATCTTCCCCGGCGTGATGCCGGTTATGCGGACCTTGCCGCCCCGCTTTCCCAAAACAAAGGAGCCGCAGCCGGTAATGGTCCAGGTGGTGGACAGGGGTCTTTGATTCCCGTACTCAAGCGGAAAACGAAACTGCTTCTCCGCACTGGCAAAATGGCTGGAGGCCATGGCCATCGTATATCCGGCATATCCGGCTTCCACCGTCATGGCTCCCAGGCAGAGCGCCTCCCCGATGGTGGAGCAGGCCCCGTAAAGCCCAAAGACGGGAATTTCCAGATCCACCGTTCCAAAAGAAGTGGCAATAAGCTGTCCCAAAAGATCCCCGGCAAAAAGATAACGGATTTCCGTACGCACCAGCCCGGCCTTCTCTATGGCCAGATCCGCCGCTTTCTTCTGGAGGGCGCTCTCTGCCGCCTCCCAGTTGTCGCACCCCACCATGGGATCCGGTTCAATCACGTCAAAATACGCCGCAAGAGGGCCTTCTCCCTCCTTCTTCCCGGCCACCGAAGCCTGTCCGATGATCTGCGGACCCTCCTCAAAGGCGATGCTGGATTTCCCCCTCTGAAATTTACTTCCCGTCATGGATGTTCCCTCTTTCTGTCTGTTTTTCCCAGGCGTCCGTTCCCGACGGCGGCGCCTGATCCTTACAGTCAGTATGTGCCGGTTTAAATTTCTTATTCCAGAAAAGCAAAAATGGCCGTTGCAGTAAAAAACAGCCATTTGTCCGTATCAGGCTGCCTGTGAGCATCCAGGCCGGCCGGGCTCCTCACCTTGGCCGGAACCCTTCAAAAATAAACAGATCAAACTGCTCTCCCGCTGCCTCCAGCTCCGCCTCCGAACGGATGGTCCAGGCCACGGACAGGTTCCGGTAAAGCCTGCGGCAGATCCTTCTGGCCCACACGCCCGCCCCCTTATGGGAGTAAGAGATGAAATCCGGCCTTGTGATAAAATTCGTCAAAAGGTGGTGGACGATCCACATGGGAAAGGTCTCCCGCCCGTCCTCCTTTACAAAATCCGCAGAAAGCTGCCCCCGGACAATCTCCGGCCGGTGCCTTTTATACCACCAGACAGCCAGCGGATGAAAGGATTCCATACAGTAACGCCCTTTATATTCCCGCAGGATCCGGTCCGCCAGCTCGCAGACCCTGAGCCTTGAATCCGCCATTTTGATCTCCACGATGACAGGGACCCGCCCGTCCACCGCCTTAAGGGCTTCTGAAAGCAGCGGGATCCGCTCCTTTGTGCCAAGAAGCGAAAGCGCCTGCAGTTCTTCATAAGTCCTGGAACTGACCGGCGCATCAACGCCGCAGACCCGCTTCAGCGTATCGTCATGAAAGACCACCACCTGTTGGTCCTTCGTAAGCTGCACGTCCATCTCGATTCCGTACCCCTCCTCTGCCGCCTGCAAAAAAGCCGGCAGGGAGTTTTCCGGCACACCCGAAGGATTGTCATGAAGCCCTCTGTGGGCATAATAAACACCCAGAAAAGGCGAGACGTCCGGCTTCCCAAGCATATGTGGCATGATCATCAGAAAATAAAAACAGATAAGTCCTGTCAGAAAAAATACTGCGCTCCATCCCGTCATAACAGTCAAAACCTCCGGCAGGGAATCCTCTGCACAAACCGTCGATCAACGATTTTGCAGGGCACGGCCTGTGCTCCTGCACACTTCACAAAGAGCACAGTCACCCAAAGCCCCGGCCCGCTCCGGTCAGGGCGGGCCCCGCCTCTTATCATAGCAGACTATCCGTAAAAATTCCACACAATTCCTCTTCCCGTCTTCAGCCCGCATCCAGCTTCGCAAAAAACTCCTCCAGATTGGAATATTCCTGTCCCCTGGCCGGCTCCCCTTCCGGGACTTTCCCGGGCACCTTTGCCTCTGCCGCCGCCAGCTCTCTCCCCCTTTCCTTTCCCAGCGTCACCCTGAACGGAATCCCGCCCCGGCGCACTGCCTGGCGGACAAACACGTTGACTGCCGCGCCAAGACTTAAGCCCAGTTCAGAAAACAAATCCTCCGCCTCCGTTTTTATTTCCGCATCCATGCGGATGCTGACACTGACTGTGCGTCCTGCCATTTCCCTGCCTCCTGTTTTTCCTTTTCACCATCTTATTTCCCTGTTCCCCGGCCTATGTCAAATATCCGGTTCTTATTTTTCCCGCCTCCTCTTTAAGGTTTCCCACTCCGGTCCCAATTGACTTTCCCCTCCCGCCCCTGTAAAATGAAAAGAAAACCCATCTCAGGCATTTGCGAAATGCGAAACAGCCGGAATATTCTGGCAGCGTGTCCGTCCAAAGCCTGCTGCGCCAGGCGTTCCGGCAAGCCCAGGACCCCAGAAGTCACTCGGGAAAAAATCCCTCCTGCCTTCTCTGGTCTTGCTTCCACGGCACAGAGGGCTTTTCCCGGAAATATTGCCAGAATATTCAATGAATGTTTGAGTTTTGCAAACGCTTAAAAAAACCATCTTCCTGAAAGGAGCCCTTTATGCATCAGCTTACCACACTGATTTTAGATGATATGAAGCCCGCCCTGGGCGTTACCGAGCCGGCGGCCATTGCCCTGGCGGCCGCCGCCGCCAGAGAAAATCTCGGCGGATCCGTCCAAAGCCTTACCGTATCCCTGAACTCCGGCATGTATAAAAACGCCTTTACCTGCGGCGTGCCGGGCTCTTCCGACACCGGAATCCTGATCAGCGCTGCCCTGGGGCTTACCGGCGGGCAGACAAAAAAGGGCCTGGAGGTCCTCTCCGGCATCACGGAAGAAGAGAAAGCGGAGGCAAAGAAGCTTGTCTCCAGAGGCGTGATAAAGGCGGAGCTTTCCGCCATTAGCTCCGACATTTCCATAAAGGCTCTGCTCGAAACTACGGAAGGCGTCTGCGAAACGGCCATTCTCCATACCCACACCAATCTGCAGTACATAAAGAGAAACGGTGCACTGCTATTCGGGACGGAACCGGCTCCCCGGACGGACGGCGCCAAAGTCCGGCAAAACGCAGAAGCCAAATCAGTCCGGCAAAAGCCGCAGGACGCCGTCATCCATCCCATCCACCGTTTCACCCTCAGTGATCTGCTGCATTATATAAATACCGTCCCGGAAGAAGAACTCACTCCCCTTCGGGCCGCCTACGACACCAATCTGGAATTATTCCGATTCTCCATGGAATCGGAGCGGACCGCCGTCGCAAAAGAATTACTCGCCGCCAACGGGGGCCAAATCATTTCCTCCGACGAGCTGGCCACGGCCCAGCTGCTTTGCTGCGGAGCCATCGAAGGACGAGTCCTGGGCCTTGACCGCGCCGCCATGAGCATCACCGGAAGCGGCGCCCACGGAATCATCTGCACCATGCCCCTCTATGCGGTGCAAAAAAGCCGGGGCCTCGAAGAAATCCTGCTCCTTCGGGCCACGGCCTTAAGCTACCTGATCACTATGTATATCAAAGAATATTCCGGACGGCTCTCCGCCTTCTGCGGCTGCGGCATAGCGGCCGGCACCGGCATGGCCTGCGCTCTTGCCTGGCTAAGCGGAGGCAGAGAGACAGAGCTTGCCGGCGTTATCAACAACATGGCCGCCGGGATCACCGGCATGATCTGCGACGGAGGCAATCACGGCTGCGCCATGAAAGGCATCGTCGCCGTGGACGCCGCCTGGAGGGCCGTCCGTCTGGCCATGCACGGCGTCTTTATCGAACCGGAGCACGGCATCTGCGGCACTTCCCCGGAGGACGCCATGCGCCAGATGGGCCTCATCGCCGATCCCGGCATGAAAGAAACGGAGCGGACCATCCTTGCCGTCATGCAGGCAAAGGCTGCCGGAACCCCTTCCGCCTGCAGGTAACCGCGAAACGTGAGTCTCTTATGCCAGCACGATCTTTTCTGCGATCTCCCGGTTCATGCGGGCCATATCGCCCTCGTCAATCACAAAGGTTCCGCCGACGGCGTTATCCCGCATATGCTCCGGCCTCCTGGCCCCGCAGAGCACATTGGTAATCCCCGGCTGCTGCTTGGTCCATGCGATCACCAGATTGCCCACATGGCAGTCATACTTCTCACACAGATCCTTCCAGCCGTCCAGGAGCTCCAGAGGCTTCTCAATGTTCTCCGGAAGGAACCAGGGGCTTTCCTCGCGGATATTTCCTGCCTCCACCTGAGTCCCGCGCTGATAACGGCCCGTCAAAAGCCCCTTCTCCAGCACCGAATAGGTCTGGATGGCGATGTTATGCTCCAGGCAGAAAGGAACGATCTCCTTCTCGATGGCACGGTCCAGCAGAGAATATTTCTGCTGGATAATGTCCAGCTGCCCCCACTTTACATACTCCTCCAGATGCCACATGCTCACATTGGCCGCGCCGACTGCAAGGATCTTCCCTTCCTTTTTCAGATCCATCAGGGCCGACATGGTCTCTTCAATCGTGGTCATAACCGGCGGCTCTGCCTGGGAATGGGTGTAATACACGTCGATATAATCCGTTCCGAGACGCTTTAAGCTGTACTCCACCTCTTCCCGGATGGTGCTCCGGTCCAGGGCCTTGTAAATAGGCACGTCATACATGTCGACCTTCCGGCGGGAGCCCCTCACGTCATGCCACCAGTTTCCGCATTTGGTACAGACCACCACGTTCTTCCGGTTCATCCGTTTAAGGGCCCGTCCCACGATTTCCTCGCTGCGTCCCAGGCCGTAAATCGGCGCCGTGTCCAGCGTATTCATCCCTGCGTCCGCCATCTCCACGATGGTCTGCTCTGCCAGGCCCTCGTCAAATTCTCCCCACCATTTGCCGCCGCCCATGGCGAAGGTGCCGAGACCGATCACCGAACCGCTTACGCCAGATCCTCCAAATACCCGTTTTTCCATCATAATCCCTTCCTCTCTGCGTCTTTCTGCCAACTGCTGCCTTCCAAAATCCTTATTCTCCAAACTGCCCTTCCGTCCCGGACACCTTACATGCCCAGATACGCCTTCTGCACCTCTTCCGACTGAAGAAGCTCCTTTGAACTGCCATCCAGGGTGATCCTGCCGGTCTGCAGGACATAGGCCCTGTCCGAGATCTTGAGAGCCATCCTTGCATTCTGCTCCACCAGGAGCACCGTGGTCCCCATCTCCTCCCGGATCCGCCGGATCAGAGAAAAAATTTCCTTTACAATCAGGGGCGCCAGCCCCATGGATGGCTCGTCCAGCATCAGAAGCTTCGGCTGGCTCATGAGCGCCCGCCCCACCGCCAGCATCTGCTGCTCTCCCCCCGAAAGCGTCCCCGCCATCTGCTTCTCCCGCTTCTCAAGAACAGGGAACAGCTCGTGGACCGTCCTCAGGGTCTTCTGGTTTTCCTCATTGGAAAAATGATACCCTCCCAGCATCAGATTGTCGTACACGGAAAAATCCGGAAACACCTGCCGCCCCTCCGGAGAAAGGACGATTCCCTCCTTCACCTTCCGCTTCGCATTCCAGGCCGTGGCGTCCGCACCGTTCCAGAAGATCTTTCCCCCGTTTAACTCCTTTAAGCCGGCGATCGTATTCATGGTCGTCGTCTTTCCGGCCCCGTTGGAGCCGATCAGCGTCACGATTTCCCCCTGGTTCACCTCAAAGGAAATCTCCCGCACCGCCCGGATACTGCCGTAATTCACCGATAAATTTTCCACCTTCAACAGCGTCATTCGTCATCCTCCCCCAGATAAGCGTCGATCACGTCCTGATTCCTGCTGATCTCCTCCGGTGTACCGTCAGCAATCAGCACCCCGTAGTTCAGCACATACAGCCGTTCACAGATATTCATTACGAACTTCATATCATGGTCGATCAGAATGACCGTCTTCTTAAGCTCCTTGATCCTCCGGATGATCTGCAGAAGCTCGTCCGTCTCCTGCTCGTTCATG